>JACETS010000015.1 GCA_013911195.1 Verrucomicrobiales bacterium
GACTTACAGAATGAAATGAATTTGCGTAGAAAAATCATAAAGTGGTCCATCATTATTTTCATAATTGTTGCCTCTGGTGGTGCGATTCTTAATTCAATACTCTCTAAAAGAATTAACAGGGACTTTATAGTCGGACTGTTGGAGTCTGAAAAAAATATTAGAGTTGATGTCATGGAGGTTACTCCGAGCGTTATTAGTGGAAGGATCAACTTGGAGGAGGTCCTAATTGGTCCGCGCGATGCCGATGCAGATAATGGGGTTTTAATTTCAGAAAGAATTAAGCCCTCGCCAAGCAAGACTAGGTTAGCTATCAAAAACATTTCTCTCAAAATCAACCTCCTTGATTATGTGTTTGGAAAGTTATCGATTCGTTCACTCATAGTTGAGGACTTGAATCTGTCCTACTCAATCAACGAGGATGGTGATCACAGTCTGGACCCTTTGATGGATCCTCCTCAGTATATTCGAGGGAAAATTAATCCTGAATATGAAAGAAAGAAAAAGCTCAGAGAATTGGCGAAATTGAGAAGAAAACTAAAATCTGACAAAGGAGAAACTCTAGAAGACTCATTTAATGCTTCAGAATTCCCCATGCCAACCACTCTCAATGAGCTAATTATTAAAGGATCTAGAGTTGAGATTGAATTAGAAAAAAATGGTAACAACGTTTATTTCACCCAGATTGAAGGAGGTGTTACGGAGTTGGACGTTGATCCTAATAATTTGAGAGACCACAATTCAGCTTTCCTAAAACTCAGTAGTAATTTAAAGGTTACCGGCCCCGGTTCCAAGCCAGAGTATGCCAGCTTTGATTTGAAGGCTAGTGGATCTATTCAGCCGTTTGATTACTCGACTGGATTTTTAAATCCTGATTTAGTTACAGATCTTACTGTTTTGAAGGGGTCAAGAATTTTGTCATTACCCATTGCAACTAAACTGGCTTCAACCTTAGACCAGTTGGAAAAAGCTGGCCTAGATATGAGTGTGATTGATGATGTTCTTGTTGTTGGCAATGACGCAACATTCAGTTTGGGATTGAGGAATTATGTAATAAGAGCCGTCAACCCCTTGCCCGTCATAATTAATGGTAATGAACTATTAATCGATCAGGGGTCTTGGTTGAATACTGCAAATGATGAGCATCTAATAAATGCCAGCTTCACTTTTTCTGAAGAAATTTCTAATAGCACCTACAAAAAGTCCAATGAGTACCTATCAGAAATTGTCGGCAAAGGTGTTGCTTCTGCGGTTTCAGAACTCTTGTTAACTCCTGTAACCAAAAATGGGAAAATTCATATTCCTTTTGTTTCCTCTGGAGATTTTAACCGTCCAAAAGTTCGCCCATCTGTTGTTTTAAAGGACATGGCAGATGCGGTAAAGGAAGGTTTAAAAAAAGACCCTTTGAGTATACTCAAAGGGATTCTTGATCGTTAGTTTTTTGCCCGTAGTAAGCATCGGGGCCGTGCTTTCTTAAAAAATGTTTATCCAGAATATATTGAGGAATAGGTTGTAGATTTGAATCCGATTGCCAACTGTCTATTGCCATTTTTGAGCAATACTCTAGCGCGATGCTGTTCTCTAAAGACTTCATTGCTGATTTTCCCCAAGTAAAAGGTGCATGATGGAGTTGTAGGACTGCTGGGATTTTGATGGGGTCAATGTTATTGTCTGAGAAGTGTTTCACTATTATGACACCAGTATTTTTTTCATAGTCATCAGTCAATTCACTTTGATTCAAGGCTCTGCATACTGGGACGGTTCCATAGAAGTGATCAGCGTGTGTAGTGCCGTAACATGGCAACTCTTTTCCTGTTTGAGCAAGTGTAGTGGCTGAAAGGCTATGGGTGTGCGTGATACCACCAATTTCAGGCCATGCTTTGTAAAGTTCTAAATGAGTTTTGGTGTCTGAAGAAGGATTAAGGTTTCCTTCCACCTTTTGGCCGTCCATATCAACCAAAACAATATCTGATGGCTTTAGATCATTGTAATCGATGCCGCTTGGTTTTATGCCGAATATGCCTTTATCTTTATCAATACCGCTAACGTTACCCCAAGTGAGTTTAACTAGGCCGGAACTAGGTAACTGTTGATTTGCTAGGCAAATTTCCTCTTTTAAATTTTCCAGCATGATTTTATTTAGACCAATTTAATATACCTTACTCGGATCGTAGGTTTGATCCGCCTTTTGTTCAAGTTGAACGAATTTATTTGTTGTAGCCTCCTCGTTATCTTTTTTCGTAGATACAACCCTATAGAAGCAGGAGTTGTATCCAACGTGACAGCACCCAGGTCCGATTTGTTCTACTCTCAATAAGACGACGTCCTGGTCGCAATCAGTAAGTATCTCGACGATTTTTTGAACATGTCCGCTAGTTTCTCCTTTATGCCATAGTTTATTTCGACTTCGACTATAATAAACAGCTTCCTTTTTTTCTATTGTTTGAGATAAAGCTTCTTCATTCATATAAGCAACCATTAAGACTTTTCCGGTTGATGCATCTTGTGCTACCGCAGGGATAAGGCCATCTTCGCCAAACTTAGGCGAAAAATCGGAACCATTTTCAACCGAATCTTTATTTACTCTTTCACCAAATTGAATGTTCATTATTTTTTATGTTATTAATGCAATGATAGATAGCTTTGATAATGTTTTTTCCAAATAAAAACAATTAAATAAGGTGAGCGATTACTGAATCAGCTAACATTTTTCCTTTTTTAGTAAGGCGTAATTTGTTATCGGATTTATATATCAGATTGTCTGATTCTAGCTCATTAACTTTCTCTAAGTTGTTTTTAACGTAGTCAAAATCTAAGCCTGAAGAAGTTCTTAACTGCAAGGCAATCCTTTCGATTCGGTATGAATCGTCGTCAATTGTCTCTTTCTCTGTTTCTATCGGATTAATTGTATTGCTCTTTAATAGATATATATATTTTTCGGTGTCAGGAACATTTCGCCAACGTTTTCCACTCACGGTTGAAAAGGCTCCAGGTCCAATTCCAAGATAGTCTTTGCCTTCCCAATAAGAAGAATTGTGTTTTGATTGGTGGCCCTTTAATGCATAATTCGAGGTTTCATAATGATTGTAGCCTGCATTGATTAGCTCTTTCATGGCCAACGAAAAATGATCACCGTCTTTTTCTGGATCTTCAAAAAACTCACCCTTCTTAAGCCGATCAAAAAATTCTGTATCCTCTTCATAATTGAGGTTGTATGCAGATACATGATGAGGTTTTAAAGTAATCGTTTCTTTGAGGTCTTCTTTCCAATCAGCAAGACTTTGTCCAGGAATTGAAAACATTAAATCAATGTTTAGGCTTTTGAATTGGCAAGATTTCAGAATTTCAAAACTTTCTTTCGCATCGCATGGGCTATGATCCCTGCCAAGAGTTTTTAAAGTTGATTGATTCCAAGACTGAATCCCGAGGCTAACTCTTGATACGCCCTGTTTCTTTATCATCGAAGCCTTCTTATAATCAAACGTGCTGGGATTAACTTCGATTCCCCATTCGTTCAAATGTTCAAGTTTAACTATATCGCCTATACCTGATAGTAATCGTTCTAAATTTTTATAAGATAAAGCCGAGGGCGTGCCACCGCCTAAATAGATAGTTTCAATGGCAAATTCATGCTGATTCTTTCTATGGGATAACTCCTTTAGTAAAGATTCTACCAATTCTGATTGATTTATGTCTCCAAATGTATGCTTATAAAAACTACAGTAAGGACAAATCCGATGACAGAATGGTACGTGTATGTATAGGTGTTTAACCATAATGACACTATTACTTTAATATTGCATGATGAATTGCCAATGAAGGACTTTCAAAAAGAACTGGGAAATGAATTGCTAGCATCTGTATCGCGTAGTTTTTTTCTTTCTCTTCGATTTTTACCAGAAAGAATGAGAGAGGCCACTAGTTTGGGCTATTTATTGGCCAGATTATCAGATACTATTGCTGATACTGAGGCGCTGCCTGAAATAGAAAGGCTGGGAGTGCTTTCAGAAATTGGTCAAGCCATTCAGCTTGGAGGTCAATTTCCTGATTTTTCCTCTTTATCATTAGGCTCTGGATTGACTGATGGTGAAAATATACTTCTTCAGAAATCAGGGCAGTGCCTAGAATGGCTTAATTGCCAAAAAGAAGATTTTGCTAAACCCATTCGTAAAGTCATGGAATCAATAATTAGAGGGCAGTCGAATGATTTACGAAAATTTTCTTCAAATAATTTACAGTGCCTTCAATCAGATGAAGAACTTGATCAGTATCTTTATGACGTTGCCGGTTCAGTGGGTGTCTTTTGGACTGAGATAGGGTTTGTTTCATATGGTGATAAATTTTCAATTCAAGATAATGAGACATTAATAAAGCTTGGGGCTGATTATGGTAAATCTCTTCAGCTTATTAATATTCTTAGAGATTTTCCTCAGGATTTCATTTCTGGAAGATGCTATTTTCCCGGTGATTTTGATAACTATACGGATCAAGAAATCTGGGAAGAAGTTTCAGATCACTGGATGGAAAGGTGTCGATCATTTATGATGGCCTCAAGTGATTATATCGAAGCATTGAGGTCATCAAGAATTCGATTCTCTACTGGACTGCCAGCAATAATTGGAACTGAAACTCTCAATTTAATTCAGCAAGCTACATGGGAAAAAATGAAAGATCGCATCAAAGTAGATAGGAAAAGAGTGAAGGTGATGCTTTTTCAAACGGCTATCAGTTCTTTAACTAATAGGGGAATAAGTAAAAGAATTTTAAAATCATTAAAAGTTTAATTAAATTCGGCCCACTGGCTAAATGCTTTGGGAAGATCACTTTTAAATTCTAGCTGTGCTCCAGTGATGGGGTGAGAGAAACCAAGTTTCCATGCATGGAGCATGAGCCTTTCAACTTTAATTTTTTGTTTTGATATCCTTGAATAAATTGGGTCTCCCAGAATTGGATTACCAAGAGACTTCATATGGACTCTAATTTGATGGGTTCTCCCAGTTAATAAATTACACTGCACAAGCGAAGCTTCTCTACTCTCAATTTTGGTCTCATATTCAGTTATCGCAATTTTTCCTCTTGGAGGTTGGACTATTGACATTTTTTGCCTATCTCTGGTGTCCCGAGCAATATAATTCTCTATTCTCCCAGAGTTAATTGCGGGGAGTCCATCAACAACCGCTAAATATTTTTTATTGATGTTTCTATTCGAAAAGTCCTCAACCAGTGCTTTATGACTTGCATCAGATTTTGCTGCTACGATGCATCCACTAGTGTCCTTATCCAATCGATGAACAATTCCGGGTCTCTCTACTCCACCAATACCTGAAAGTTCCTTGCAATGATAAAGTAGAGCATTAACTAATGTGCCAGATTGATTTCCAGCAGCAGGATGAACCACCAGTCCATGTGGTTTATTAACAACTATAATATGGCTATCTTCAAAAATTATGTCTAAGTCTATTTTTTCTGGTTTAGCCGCGCACTCTCGAAGAGGAGGAATGGTTATTTGAATGTTATCACCAATATTAATTGGTTGGCTTGGCTTGGTTTTTTCACCATTTAGTTTTATATGCCCGTCTTTGATCAATGCTTGTAATCGTGATCTAGAGATGTCTTCCAGATAAACAGTAAGAAACTGATCAATTCTTTCAGTTTTTTCGTTGCTTTCCTCAACTATAAGTTCCATTACCTAAAAGTAAGAAGATTCACCAATTGTGACGTATTCGCAATCTATGACTTAACAGTTTTTGCGGTATTCATCCAGAAGTGATATTATATATTAATGGGTAAAGATTCGAGTGTTAAGCATCTTATGAATGCTTGCCCCAGTTGCGGGAAAGTGATGGATGTATCGCTTTGTGATCCATATTCCAAAGTCATATGCCCAGAATGTTCTACAGCAATCAGAGTCAGGGCGGATTTTCTACATTTTAGAATTGAAAAGAAAATTGGAGAGGGAGGATTAAGTCGAGTTTTTCGGGCGATAGATCAAACTTTGAACAGGCAGGTCGCATTAAAGATTTTAAGTCCTGAGTTTAGTAAAGATTCTAAAAGAGCAAAAGAATTTGAAAGGGAGGCGCGTATCACAGCGTCGATTAGTCATCCTAATGTTGTGAAAGTATTTTCTGCTGGTAGTGATCAGGAACATTATTTTATGGCAATGGAGCTTGTTAGTGGTGGTTCACTTGACCGATTGATTCACGCTAAAGGAAAAATAGTCGAAAAAAGAGCTCTGAAAATTGGTGCTGAAATTGTTAAAGGTTTGCAAGCGGCTCAAAATTCCGGCCTTATTCATCGCGACGTGAAGCCTGGTAATATACTTTTTTCAGATGAGGGTGTGTCCAAAATTGTTGATTTTGGTTTAGCTAAAAGAGAATTAAATAAAAAATCTGATAGTGAAGAAATGTGGGCAACGCCTTATTACGTTCCTCCAGAAAAGCTTTACGGAGAAATAGAGGATTTTAGATCAGATATTTATAGTCTAGGAGCGACTTTATTTCATGCGCTATCAGGCGTGCCTCCCTGTTCATCGGATACCTCTTCGATCGAGGAATTAAAAGTTCTTAAACAGAAAAAAATAAGTCTTGAGGTTAGCGCTCCAAACATCTCAATCGCCACTTGTGAATTGGTCGATAGGATGATGGATAAATCTCCTAAGAACCGGCACGGTTCTTATGATGATTTATTAGATGATTTTAATAGAGCAAAAAATTCATTAAGCCAATCATCGGTGAAGTTAGTTGGGGCTGGTTTAAGGATTGAAAGAAATGAAAAATCTAATTCCCATGTTAAGGTAGGATTATTACTAATATCATTATTGGTCATTTTGGGTTCTTTAGTATTTTTTAATTCTAGAAGTGAATCGATAGACGGTAGCAATTCAAGTTATGAGGTTGAGGAAGATGATTTGATTTACGTCGACATTAGTGATCAAAAGCAATCGGTGACTGGGAAATTTCAAGGAGCTGTTAAGATGATGGCTGAATCAGATTATGGGGCGGCAGAAAGAGTTTTTGGTCAAATTGCATCATCACCTGACAGTAAGCAACCCACTGTGAATTGGTCTCTCTTCAACCAAGGTTTGAGTATACTTTTACAGGGCGATTTGGAAAGAGCTCGATCTGTCTTTCAAAGGCTCGAGGAGAAAAGTGATTATACTGAAAATCCCGGAGATCAGATATTATGCCGATTTTTTAGACAGTCTTCGCAGTTATTAAGTCAAAGAAAGCCCATCAGCTATGATCAATTAGTTAATTTTGATGGTAAAGGTTTTGAATCCATGGCCCTTTTGGCCTTTGGTTTCCAGAACTGGGAGCATGGCGACTTTGATGATGCTGAAGAATATCTTCAGATTTTCACTCTTAATGATTCGCCTGATGATTATCCATGGATAAAATTGTTAAAGGTTATTCCCTTGCCCTACCTAAAAGATATTGAGCTTTATAGAGAATTTCCAACTCTTCGTGAAAATCCAAATTCCAATGAAGTTCTTACCGCGTTGAATATATCTGATGAAATTATTTCTTCGGTTAATTTTCAAAAAATAAAAGAAATCCTTAATTCTCGCATGTTGAATTACCAAAGGCTTTCTGAGCAATTGGTGATTAAAGAAACTGAAGAAGAAGAATTAAGAATGTCCAATTTGCGAATTAAAGAGTTGCAAAAAATGTTGGAGCTAAGGGATGGAATTCAAGATTATTCAAGTGACTTCCGTTTCTTTAGTGGGTTAAATTTGATTAGGCTTACGAATTTCAATCATCCAGAATTCATACAGATTCATTCGGACCTAATTAAGATATGGGCATCTTCGGAATCTTTTCTCCAAAGAATAATTGATAACATCAACAAGAACACTTATTACGGGCCTATCACAACAAAGGAAGGATCATTGAGGACATTGAAAATCATATCGGCTGATAGAGAATTTTTCACTTATTCTTTTGGAGCAGCTCAAGGAAAATCCAAGTTGCCGATAGCAAAGATTTCCGCAAATTCTTTAATTAATATGTCGATTTCTTATGACAAGAAAGTCCCAGATAAGTCTCTTTTAGAGGAGAGTATAATAGAAAAGACACTCTTCTCCTACGTAATCGGTAACCTTTCAAAATCTGCAGAATTTAGCAGTCAAATTAGTGATGAATTATTCAAAGAGCTATGGTCTAGAATATTGGAATTTGAGCGTAGTAAATAAATTTTTATTACGCTTCCTTGAGCCTTTGCCAATACTGTTGCAGTATTAAATAATGAGCGAAAAAGAAAATGATTCTAATCCTCCATCACCTGATGAGATTTCAAAAAAATTAAGTGAATTTTTCAAAGAAAATTTTGGAGGAAATGTTGGTTTTGGATCTTTTCCCGATATGAATACTCCTCAAGAGGGGCCCGAAGTGCCAGTGGAAACGGAACTCAAGAAAGGCAAGGATATCTTTGAATTCAATTATTTACCCAAAGACATATGCTCACATTTGGACCGATTTGTTATTCAACAAGAAGAGGCTAAAAAGGCTTTATCGATTGCCGTATGTGACCACTATAATCATGCTAAGTATTTAAGAAAATTGAAAGATGAGGATCCTGATAATTCTTCAAATATAGAGTTTGCGAAACAAAATGTTGTCATTGTTGGTCCGACAGGTGTCGGCAAAACCTATTTGGTAAAGCACATCGCTGACCTTATCGGGGTTCCCTTTGTAAAGGCTGATGCAACTAAGTTTAGTGAAACTGGTTACGTGGGTGGCGATGTAGATGATTTGGTTAGGGAGCTTGTGCAGAAAGCTGATGGAGATATCGAGTTAGCTGAGCATGGAATTATCTATATTGACGAAATCGATAAATTAGCTAGCCAAGGAAATTCAATGGGCAGAGACGTGAGTGGAAGAGGTGTTCAGACTGCTCTTCTTAAATTAATGGAAGAAACGGAGGTCCAGTTGAGAAATCCCATGGACATTCAGTCTCAAATGCAAGCCGTCTTCGATTTGAAGAATGGAAAGTCTGGCCCGAAGATCATAAATACTCGCGACATTTTGTTTATTGTGAGCGGAGCTTTTTCTGGTCTAGAGGAAATTGTGCGTAAGCGTATTAGTAGAGGTAATATCGGTTTTAATAGTAATAGTGTTGATGTCCCGATGGATAATGAACTGTTTGGGCAGGTTAACACGCAGGATTTTATTGATTATGGATTTGAGGCAGAATTTATTGGGCGATTACCTATTAGAGTTGTGTGTGAGCATCTCGATAGTAGTGATTTACTTGAGATTATGGAGTCATCTGAAGGTAGCTTACTGCGACAGTATGAACAGGAATTTGCCGCATATGGTATTAAGGCTAAATTCGATAGGGACGCTCTTCAAATAATTGCGGATAGAGCGGCAAATGAAAAAACGGGTGCTCGAGGATTGTTGACAGTATGTGAGAGAGTTTTGAGGAATTTTAAATTCGAATTACCTGGAACTTCTGTGACTGAGTTAAATATTGACGAAAATCTACTTAATAATACCTCAAAGGTTCTGGAAAAATATAAGAAAAAGGGTTTAGAGATGAGTGCCAGTAAGGTGAGTCGCGAATTAAAGGTTTTTGCATCTGAATTTCATCGTCAACACGGTGTGAAGATTAATTTTTCAGAGGATGCTGTTGCTGCGGTCTCTGAAAAAGCAATGTCCAACGGCACGAGTCCACTAAATGAATGTAATAGTTTGTTTAAAGATTTTCAATTTGGCTTGAAGTTGATTCAGAAAAATACAGGGAAAGATGATTTTTTAATTCCTGCTGAAGCGATCAATGATCCTGATTCGTATTTAAGCTCTATGGTGGTTAGTTCATATCGAGAAGTTGAAAAAGAAAATTAATTTTTAATACGTAGAGTTTCTTATTACTGTTTAATAAAATGGCGAGGCTAGAGTTCCCTGAAGAAATTAAATTGCTCATCGAGAGATTAAAAAAATTACCTGGTATAGGTCCCAAAGGAGCAGAAAGAATTGCCGTTTGGTTAATTAATCAAGACAGCCAGTTTGCTGATATTTTTGCAGATGCCGTTCAAACCTCATCTAAGTTGATTAGGGCATGCGAAAAATGTGGTTTTTTTGAGAGTAAAGAAAATGGGTGTTCTCTTTGCAATGATACAAATAGAGACGATTCTGTGATTTGTGTTGTTGAACAACCAACTGACGTTATTGCTCTGGAGAAGACAGGAGTTTTTAAAGGTTGCTACCATTGCCTTGGAGGTAAAATTGCTCCTCTTGATAATATAGGTCCAGATGATTTGAGAATTGATTCTTTAATTCAAAGATTACAAGATTCAACATTTAAGGAGTTAATTTTGGGAGTGGGTTCTGACGTTGAGGGTGAAGCGACGGCTAATTATTTGGCTGATTTGATGATTGAAAAAGGGATTAATATTGATATTACCAGATTAGCTCAAGGGCTGCCCGCTGGGGGAGGGCTTGAAAATGCTGATGAGTTGACTTTGTACAGAGCCCTTGACGGAAGACGAAAATTATAAAACTTGATTGCCAAAAGCAACCAAATCTTTAGGTTGTTAATAAGATATGTCCTGTAAAATTGATCCGGCGCTACACAAGGATGCTAAACCTGAATGGATAAAGGTTAGGCTTCCTAGCGATCCAGTATTTTGGTCTACCAAAGGGCTTATAGATGATCTTCGTCTTACTACTGTTTGTGAAGAAGCTCAATGCCCTAATCGATGGGAATGTTGGAGCGGGGGTACTGCCACATTTATGATTGCTGGAGAGCGTTGTACCAGAGCATGTGGTTTTTGCGCAGTAAGCACAGCAAAACCCATGCCACTTGAGGTTGATGAGCCTCTTAGAGTAGCACAGGCTACGAAGAGGTTGGGTCTTAATCATGTTGTCATTACCGCCGTCGCAAGAGATGACCTCTCTGATGGAGGTGCGGAACATTTTGCTAGAACGGTTAGATCCACGAAGAGAGCAAATCCAGGAATCGTTATTGAGATTCTTGTGCCTGATTTCAATGGGAAAAATGATGCCCTTAAAGCATGTATGCAGTCTGAGCCTCATATTTTCAATCATAACCTTGAAACAGTTGAAAGATTGACGCCATTGGTGCGCTCCAGAGCGAAATATCAGAGGTCACTTGAAGTGTTGAAGAAAGCCAAAGAATTCGCCTCTGAAATTGGATTTGATGTAGCGACTAAAAGTGGAATGATGTTGGGCTTGGGAGAGAAAGAAGATGAAGTCTTGGCTGCTATGGATCATTTGCTGGAACACAATGTAACGGTTCTTACTTTAGGCCAATACCTTAGGCCATCAGCTAAGCATCTTCCCGTTGTTGATTATATTCATCCCGATCAATTTGATCATCTTAAATCGATTGCTGAGAAAAAAGGCTTTAGGCATGTTGCTTCTGGTCCCTTAGTCAGAAGTTCTTATCATGCTTCCGATTTCAAGCCTGAGCTTGATTTGCAAAGGAATTAAATGACCTAATATTGAAATCCGTTTTTTCTGACTCTCACCATGGGTGATCTGCTCGGATCATTGAGGACTCCGTCAATCACTTCTGCTGCGTAGATAATATGATCTCCGCCTTCTATTTTTCCAATAATCTTGCATGCGAGGAACGCCAGCGCATCACTGAGTTGCGGCAATTCATATTCGTTATCTTCGAGTTCGAGAGAATCAAAAGGTGATCTATTGTCTTGCTGGTTGAAGGGCTTCATTAATCTTGCATCTTCTTCAGCAAGTATATTTATGCCTATCATATTTGATTCTTCTACTGCTTGGTTGAGTCTGCGATCCACACCTATTGCAACGGTTATTGTTGGAGGGTTGAAACCTGCTTGTTCTACGAAACTCGCAAGCATGCCAATTTCTTCACCATCCTGTGTGCTAGTCGCAATAAATACTCCACTTGGTATTTTTCCTAAAGCTGCTCCAATGCGTTCAACATTCATAATTATATTAGAATTTACGATTCCAAGCTTAATGTAGATTTAGCCTACATCAATCTTGTTCTTCCAGTCATCCATTCCCCCAATCACGTTCGTGATTTCAGTCATTCCTTTTGTTTTAAGTATTTCTGCAGCTTTGGCGCTTCGGTTTCCAGATTTACAGATGAGAAATATAGGACTTGTCTGATCTATCTCTACGATTCTTTCTTCTAATTCTGGTAGAGGTATGAATTGAGATCCTTCAATATTGAATTCTTCCACTTCATCTGGATTTCTTACATCGACAAGATTAACACTTTGTTTGTTTTCAATTAAATTTGCTAGTTCGTTTACGCTAATTTCATTAAATTCTATATTTTCATCATAACCTTTTATTTTTGAAATATCTTTTATTGTTGCGAGGTTTCCACAGATTTTGCATTCGGGATCTTTTCTGGTGTTGAAGGTTTTAAAACGAGAATTGAGGGCGTCATAATGAAGGAGCTTTCCAATCATCGGTTCGCCAATGCCGGTTAATAATTTAATTGCTTCAGTTGCTTGAAGGGTTCCAATTATCCCTGGGAGCACGCCCAGAACACCTCCCTCCATTCAGTCAGGCACAGCGCCTTTAGCTGGTGGGTCTGGGAACAGGCAACGGTAACAAGGCCCACCATCAGATGGAGAGAAGACTGTTACTTGGCCTTCAAATCTAAAAATTGAGCCATACACATAGGGAATTCCTAGAAGTACTGACGTATCATTTATTAGATATCGAGAAGGAAAATTATCAGTGCCATCAATGATGATATCGTAATTCTTTGAAATTATCTCCGCATTATTTTCATCAAATGCTTCATCGTACAGTTCAAGGTTAACATATGGATTTATCTCTTGAAGAGTGTCCTTCGCTGAATCTATTTTTTTGGTGCCTATGTCATTGGAGCCATGAAGAATTTGGCGTTGAATATTAGATTCGTCCACAACGTCCATATCGATAATACCAAGTTTTCCAATGCCAGCCGCAGCTAGATACATAGTGCATGGAGATCCAAGGCCTCCAGCTCCAATACATAATACACTTGATTTACGTAATTTTTTTTGTCCTTCGATGCCAAATGATGGTAGAGAAATATGACGAGCGTAACGCTTCAGTTCATCTTTACTCAAATGTGGGTTCTCTGCCATTTTTGAATTTAGTTTAATTTATTTTATTTGCGAATTATAGGCAAAATATACTGTCGGTCTCGTTATTTTAATAAAGTAATGAAACATTTATTATGATGCGCACGTATAAGATTTTATATCTCTCATAATAATCTCCTAAAGTTTTTGATGAAAATAAACACCAACAAAAATGTAAGAAGGTCCGTAATCATTAGAGAATTCTTTCACAATGCTCTTACTTTAGCGGTAATGAAACAATCCTTGTCAGAAGCGTCTAAAGAAATGAATTTACAGGTCGTTGACCAGAAAAAAGTAATTCCAAGGTATTTCCAGGGTTGAAGTTAAATCAACCCAAATTTGCCTCCATGATTTATGGGTGTTACTATTGTTCATTCATATATGAGTGACACCTATGCTATCTCTCGCATTGACTTGCCATTGATGAAAACTCATGGCTGGCAAGTTAGATTAAGGAGACAGGGAAAACTTTTCTCCAAATTTTTTTCAGACAGAAAACATGGCGGGGTAGATTCCGCATTTTTAATTGCAAGATCCTACCGTAATGAACTAATTAAAAAACTCCCTGATCCTGTTCGCGCTGGAGCTGAGGGAAAGCTGACAAGACGAAATGTATCTGGAGTTGTCGGGGTTTCTAGAATTGTAATTAAATCTGGAAATCGAAAATATGAGTTCTGGCAAGCAACATGGTCTAGTGGTGTCGGAGTTAGGAAAAGAGTGAAGTTTTCGGTTAAACGGTATGGAGAAGAGCGAGCCTTTGAGTTAGCGTGTGTGGCTCGAAAAAATAGTGAGAAACATGAATGATAATTCAGGTTCGGTACGTATTGATATTTGGTTGTGGGCAGTGAGGCTGTTTAAAACTCGATCCTTGGCGGGGTCTTCTTGTCGAGGCTCTAAGGTAAGAGTTAATGGGGAGCTAGTAAAACCCTCTAAGATGCTAAGGGTAGGAGACATGCTTGATATCCAAAAAGATAAATCTCAAATTACAGTTGAAGTATTGGGTGTACTAAAAAAAAGAGTTTCAGCCAAAGATGCTGTTAATTATAAAAGAGAAATTTCAATTATTACTGAGGATAGAGTTGATCCACTAGTAAAGCCTGTTCGTGGAGAAGGGAGACCTACGAAACGTCAACGAAGAGTAATGGATGCTTTCTTAGATCAGGTAGAAAAGAGTTCGAGAGTTTAGTTTACTCAAATATATTAATATTATTTATTATTACCTAGTCTCTTGTTGTTGTTTTCTTTTGCCTGATTTCTGAGATCTCTGATTGATTCTCTGTGTTTGTTTAATTTATCATTACCCTCTGCGTTGAAAGGGGCTTCGGGCCAATCCCAATCGTCTGTTCTAAATGAAGGAATAGGAATTGTTCTTTCATGATGTGCTGAATTGACAGCGTTTCCTATAGGATTTCTAGCCCAAGCATATCTGACCGCTACTGGGTCCTTTACCAAGGCGCTCGAAATTTTCAGTTGTTTCTCATCATAAATAGGTCTTTTGTTTTTATCGTATCCTTTGATGACAAATTCTGCTGTTGCAGGAATAAAGTGCTTATCTTTTCCTGAAATTGAAAAACCAGAAAATGGTCTGCCGTCATGAACTCTGATTGGTTTTTCGAAGTTTAAAATAAAGTGGGTATCAATTTTTTTAGCTGAGAGTAATTCCACCGGTTTCCATCCAATTCTTTGGTGACCTAGAACAGTGTTCATTGCCCATCTGGCGGCACGTTCACCTAGTTCAAATTTTTTGTGTGGATGATACCATGGTACTTGTTGATCGTATGCAGGAAGAAATTCTGCAAATTCTAGAGACTTTGTGGCCAAAAATTGTGCTTCTCTTATATATGGAGCAGGATCTGTAGTTCGAAGTTCGAAATTGTCATATGTTTGGGGCTCGCCTCCTGCAGTTAATCCGATAATACAAAAGGGCATTTTGTCATTCCGAAAAGCTTTTCTCCAATCTTCCATCATAGCCTGAAAAGTTTGCCTGTATAATGATGGTCGAGCATTGCCTAGCGCATTATTGTATCCTTGATTAAAGACTGCACCGCTGATGTTTAAGCCACTTATTGGGGCAATCATTGCGTTGTAACTTGCTCCGGGATTATTTCTATCAGTCGCAGGATCTTGATCTGGTTTTGTGGGTTTTGGGTTTGGTTTCTCTCCACGGTTTTTTCTTCTCTCTGAATCTTTTTCCCACCGTTTAATTTTTTCATTCAAACTTTTATTAGCGTCGTAACTCGAGATTTTTTCATCCCATTCATCAATTAGGAGTCCTGTCCCCTTGGTGCTTTGAAGTTTTTTTCTTGATGTCCATGCTTCTACTGTTGTTCCTCCAACAGAAGCATCAATCAAACCCACAGGGAATCCGGAAACCATGTGAAGTCGCCTTCCAAAAATGTATCCGATTGCAGAGAATCTTGCTACTGACTTTGGGGTGCATAATTGCCAATGTCCTTTTAATTCATATCGGTTTTCCCATGCATTAAATTCATTGATTCGCTCGATGTCTTTTTGAGGCGCATTTTCTGCTTTTTGAGGGATAGTTATTAATCGGATCGATGGGAAATTTGCAGAAATGACTTCTGTGTCACCGTGGTAGATGCTTTCCAAAGCGTCCTCCATATTGCTTTGTCCCCCGAAAATCCATACATCTCCAATCATTATGTTATCAAATTCAATAGTCTCCTCATTAGATGAGATAGACATGGATTTAGACTGATTAGACCCCTGTAAGGCATCCAATTGTAGTGACCATTTTCCATTAATGTCAGATTTAACGGTTAGATCTCGATTTCCAAGAATGACCCTCACGTTTTTCTCGGGAGAAGCCTCGCCCCAAACATGAATTGGTGAATCCCTTTGAATAACCATGTTGTCACCAAAGATATTGGGGACGCTTAGTTTAGCGTTAACTGTGCTTAATGATAGTAGAAGTATTATAATAAACCGCATAAATAAATTCTTGTAAAAACTAGAAATGCCCGGCTCTATTGTCGGGCATTTCTACTTAATTAATATGTTTGTAGGGATTTAGTCTTCAGAGTTTTCTGCAAATTGTGCATCAAAAACAATATCACTTGGAGGGAAGTCGATATTCTTTACATATGAACAACTTTCTGTTGCACCAAATTCTCTATCCATTGCACCGTCCTCCCATTCGACGCTTAACGGGCCCATGTATTTTATATCATTAAGTGCCCTAATGATTTTTTCGAAATCTATGTTGCCTCGTCCAACTGATTTAAAGTCCCAGTACCTTGAAGGGTTATGAAAATCAACATGACCTCCAAATACACCAGCGTCTTTTGGCTTGTCTGACCAACTGACGTCTTTCATGTGTACGTGATTTATTCTATCCGCAAAACGGTAAATGAATTCAACATAATCAACGCCCTGATATCCAAAGTGAGAAGGGTCGTAGTTAAATCCAAAGGCCGGGTGTCCATCAAGGGCATCTATTGCGCGTTGTGCGGAAGCAATATCAAAAGCGATTTCAGTCGGATGTACCTCAAGTCCAAACTTAATATCGCACTTTACGAATTCATCTAGTATAGGTTTCCACCTCTTAGCAAAGTCTTCATATCCAGCATCGATTTGTCCAGGAAGGACAGGAGGAAATGAGTACACCAAGTGCCATATCGAAGATCCGGTAAAACCATTCACGACTTTGACCCCAAATTCTTTGGCAGCATGTGCAGTTTTTATAAGTTCTTCAGCCGCTCTTTGCCTTACTCCTTCTGGGTCTCCGTCTCCATAAATGTAGTCTGGGAGAATTTGTTGATGTCTTTCATCGATATTGTCGCATACAGCTTGTCCAACTAAGTGAGTGGATATTGCATGACATTGAAGACCATGACTGGCAAGAGTTTCTCTCTTTGCTTTGCAGTAATCTGCGTCAGCTTTATCAATTTCGAAGTGATCACCCCAGCAACCTAATTCGACTCCATCGTAGCCGAATGATTTTGCTTTGCTGCATATAGTGTCGGTGTCTAAGTCGGCCCATTGGCCTGTGAATAATGTAACTGGACGTGCCATTTTATTTAATTGGTTTAAAAGTTTTTAATTATTTCTGAGGGCTGACTAGATTGCTGGAAAGATTAATAGCTTTCAAGTTTTTTCTGGATTTGGAGCTCAATGAATGAAAAGTCTTAATAGTGAGTGAAAAACATGAAAATTATTTAAACCTGAGTGAATCTGCTTACGAGGTTAGAACTAAAGTACCTGCAAGAACAGGTTCTTTACCATTTACAGAGGAAATGCTAAGAAATTCGCCGAGCGGGGATTTATTTGGATGGTCTCATAATGTGGGTATGGGGTGGAGACCAGACCTCATTACCTCAGATCAAGTTTTAATTCTCACAACAGCTGGAGGGATTAGGGAGGATGATGGTCGGCCCGTGGCTCTAGGTTATCATACTGGTCATTGGGAAGTTAACTTGGTCGCGAAAGAGGCAGCAATTGATTTCAAAGAAAATAACTGGATTCCGTTTGCTGGTCATTGTTCTGATCCATGTGATGGCAGAACTCAAGGCACAACAGGAATGATGGATAGCTTGCCTTACCGCAACAGTGCGGCAGAGGTTTTAGGTAGACTGATTAGGTCATTGCCTACTGCTCGTGGTATAATGGGAATAGCTACTTGCGATAAGGGGCTTCCAGCAATGATGATGGCCCTTGCGGAATCGAAAAAATTTCCAGGAATACTTGTTCCAGGTGGTGTGACTTTACCTCCTGATCGGGGTGAGGACGCTGGTACAGTTCAATCAATAGGCTCACGTTTTTCGCACGGAGAGATATCTTTAAAAGAAGCAGCCGAAGCTGGTTGTGTGGCGTGTGCAAGTTCTGGTGGAGGTTGTCAATTTTTTGGAACGGCCGCCACATCTCAAGCAGTTGCGGAGGCTTTAGGTATTTCATTGCCACATTCTGCACTGGCACCTTCCGGAGAAGAAGTATGGCTAGAGATGGGAAGAGCATCGTCTAGAGCCTTAAGAAATATGGTTAGGGATGGGCTGGCTTTGAAGCATATTCTAACTCCTGGTGCATTTAAGAATGCAATGTTTATTCATGCCGCAATGGGTGGATCTACAAATTTACTTCTTCATCTTCCCGCTATTGCTAGGTCAGCTGGCTTGGAGGCTCCAAGCTTGGAACAATGGCTTGAGGTAAATAGATTAGTTCCAAGAATAGTGGATGTTCTTCCTAATGGTCCTAATAACTTTATGACGGTTCAAGTGTTCCTTGCTGGAGGTGTCCAAGAGGTCATGTTGCACTTAAGAGAAATGGGTGTTTTAGATTTAAGTTGTCTTACTGTAACCGGTAAAAATATTGATCAAAATCTTGATGATTGGGAGAAATCTGAAAGAAGGATAAGGTTCAAGGAGATTCTTTCCACTAAAGATGGAGTTGATCCAAACGATGTGATCATGTCGCCTGATAAGGCTTCTGAAAAAGGTATAGCTAGAACACTTGCTTTTCTATCTGGAAACCTTGCACCACAAGGAGCTATTGTAAAAAGTACGTCTATTTCCCCAAATCTTTATTCTAGTTCAGGAAATTATTACCATGAAGGTAGAGCAAGAGTCTTTTATGATGAGACTTCAGCAATTGCCTCAGTGAAATCAACTGGCGACCAACGTGTTTTACCAGGAGAAGTGATTGTTTTGCTTGGAAGGGGTCCCATGGGCGCGGGAATGCCAGAAACCGCTCAGATTACAAGTGCTCTTAAGTATACAAAAGCTCTTAGTGAAAATGCTTTGATTACAGATGGTAGATTTTCAGGTTTTTCATCTGGTCCTTGTATTGGCCACGTTGGGCCTGAGTCTCTTTCTGGAGGGCCTATTGGTAAATTAAGAGACGGTGACCAGATAAAGATAGAGATTAACAAGGATCATTGCGTGGGTAGGGTTGATTATGTTGGTGATGTGGATGCTTTCCAAAAACGGCCAATGAATCCAAACCTTAAGGAGGATCCTAATATGCCAGAATCAGTAAAGTTATGGGCTGCGTTACAAAATACAGGAGGAGGAACTTGGGGAGGGTGTGTTCCAAATGTTAGAGAGATAATTAAAAGATTAAATTCTTTATGATGCTGTAATTTTCTTATTATCTCCTTCTATCCATTGCGCAGTTAATAGGCTCAGGATGACTGATCCTCCAAAAGCATAAAATCCGCCTTCAAGAGTAATTCTACTGCCACCAGGCATTTCTTTTAGTAGTAGTACAGTCATTGCAACCAGAAAAACTTCGAGCATTGCATATCTTGAAATGATTTGTAAAAAGCCCATCCATTTCTCTGATAAAAGGCCATGAAATAAAGTCTCTGCCCAAAGGACAGATAATTTAATAATAGGGAGAATTAATGAGAAGATTGCTATTATGGCTGCCAAGATTTTTTCCTCTTCACTCCATAATGTTAGAACCCCATCGATTAGACTAAAGTTTACCGTCTTCATGTCTGATGGTGACAGAATTTGGGCAATAGCAGTCCATTCGCCTGCAGCAGGCTTGACCGAAAAAATTGGAAGTATAGAAGCGCTTCCGAAAAGAAAGCATGATATCGCTATTAATATCAAAGATCTCCTGCGTTTCATTTTTCGCTGAAAGATTCTAGTAGTTCCCTAATTTTCTCCTCGGTCTTTTGACTAGTTTCTTTGATCGCTTCTTCTAATTTATCTTTTTGTTGATCTACTTGCTCACCAATTTTTTGAATTTCTTCTCCAACATTACTGCCAAATTTTTTGAGTCCTTCCTGAGCTTCTTTTGCCCACCTTTTAACGGTTTCGAGCATAACATCAGTTGGTTCATCTAAATACGTGGCATCTTTAATTTTAAATGATCTTTCTGGAACGGCTAAATCATCATCTTGGGTTACGTAAATGACTAAACGCTTGAGAGTTTTTTCTGATTCCAGTTCGCACTTTCCTGGTCTTAATTTTGTTGTGTCAATTTCCCAGCCTCCAATATAATCCCTGCTGACGATGTCTTTATCAAACATGCCAATGCTAAATTTTATATCTTTTTCAGCCCTTATTCTGGCAATTCTTTTAACAGTTGATGTACTAACTTCGCCTTTCATCACATCACCTACTGATATAGCGATTGGGTCCCACCTTCCAATTAGCGAGTCATCACTAGATACAGTATTCAAAATGACTTGATCTTTCCATACTATCATTGCACTTAAATCAGGAGCGGTTCCATCGACGTCCCACTTGCTATCGTCATTCTTTGTGGGGGCAACTTCAGCTTCAGCAATCCACAATGTATAAATCGAGCTTTTTGTCTTGTTTGAATTGCCTTGTTCAGGCTCTTTCATAAAAAGGTATCCCAAAAAAATGATCCCTAATGGGATCAAGCACAAAGCCAACAATGATTGTTTATTATGTTTTTCTTGAGACATAATTAATGGTTTAAAATGTATATGGCGTTTTACTGTAGTGTAATAATCTTTTGCCTAGAATATTCTAACCCATATTGAGCTAATATCCAAATCAGTATTATCTCCTTATTCTAACATAATATTCAATTATTGATTGATGGCACCTGGGCTGGGAGTCATTTTATGAAAATTATCCACTGCAACAGATATTCGACCGTATGAGATGTTTTCTTCCTGTTTTCCGAAATTAATCATATCCATAATTAAATTTCCCCCTTCATCAGAGGATATTAAAGATAAGAGTTCTCCGTCAGATGATAATTTAAAATTTGTATGTAACTCTTCCAATGAGTTGTCCTCCTCATCCTCGTCTGCCCAAATTACAAGATACTCACCAGGATTAATTGATGACCCATTGGGGAACTGCCATTTCCTTGGGTTGTATTCATTGTCACTCAAGTACCATCCAGATAAATCAACTTTATTTTCCGTTCTGTTGTGTAGTTCGATCCAGTCATCATAGTCACCCTGGGAATCTTTATGGGTACTAGTATTTGATGTCATAAATTCATTGATGATTACGGGAGATTGATTTTCGCTATTAACTGATCTTACCCTAAACGATAGTGGATTTGATTCACACATTGATGGGTAGAAGTTTGCAGTATTGGATCTGTTTGCAGTTCTTGCCTCCACATAATACCATACATTTTCACCTGAGTGATATCCTGGTATTGATGCTCCATAAATTCCGTCATTTGCTTCCTGGTCGTCATGATTTCCATCATCATACATTTCTGTCACGAGGTAAGGATCTATACGACCTTGAGGAGTATGATATAAATAAACTGCTTGTATTCCCAAATTATTAGTGGGCAGAATTGTTGCGTTGATTGTGGTTTCATTGAATGATATTGCTTCGCTAGGAGTTGAAACAGAAACAATTTCTGGTCCTAACTCAGATATTTCATTATGAGAAATTAAAAAATCATAGCGTGATTTAATTAATCTTTTTAGTTCGTCAATAGCTGAACGAAATTCAGACATTGTGAAATCTTTAATAGGGTCTTTTTCAATGCTTTCTTGTATAATTTTAACATAATGATCAATTCTTCTATTCATTGTTTCAGGATTAAAGTCCTCTCTAAGAATCGTTCTAATATGAGAAAGATATCTCTGTCTGAATTCTGGTACATTTAATAATTTACTGATGACTGGTCTATTTGCATTGTTCTGGTGCACAAAGGGATCCAGAAGAATTTGATTTGGTCTAAATGCCTCGTTCCCGTCATGTTCGATTGGAAACAGG
Source organism: Verrucomicrobiales bacterium (assembly GCA_013911195.1). GTDB lineage: Bacteria > Verrucomicrobiota > Verrucomicrobiia > Verrucomicrobiales > DEV007 > EC70. The sequence goes on from JACETS010000015.1 coordinate 21,772, forward strand.
CGCCCTGATTCGGGTTCAAAATATATTAGATAGTCACAGCCCTTGTTCCAGTAACTATCATCATCGGTAAAAATATTCTCAAGCGCCAAAAACCAGAGCCAATTATCAACCGCTAGCACCTCGCTAACTTTATCTTTGAATTGATTTTCGGGTGTATTATTGAGGACATCAGTTGCATGAATAAGGTTGGACCAAGCGTTTTCTGAATTTTCTTTTTTTAATTCATACAGAGCCTCATAAGAGGCCTGATTTTCTCCGAGATAAAGTAGTGCTTTGTCACCGCTTGCAAATCCTCCGCCCGGAGCCCCGCCGCCACCAGGAGGTCTGCCTCCGCCACCAGGAGGTCTGCCCCCGCCTGGGGGCCTTGCATTTCCAGTTCCATTACCGCTTCCATTGCCGCTGGGAGCTTTCCAACGGTCGCCATTATTTTCTTTGAAATATTCTCTAATCAATGAGCCGTCTTGTTGTTGAACATTAGAATAAATGCCACGATTTTCTCCATTAATATTTACTTGGGCAATACCTGACCAAGGGCTAGCAACATATTTTTTCATTGTATTAAAATATAATACTTCTCTCAAAATGGTATGGTCACCGAATGCGTTATTTAAGTTTAAGGTGCTATACCCATTAATTTCGGCGCTCTCGTCTGTCGCATCTATACTTATATTTATAGATTTTTTTTCTCCTGACCTTGTGTAGGATGTGTTGCCTTTGTATCGAACGCCTACACCTTCAATTATTTCATTTCGATATTTTAATGACCCTAGAATTTCTTCACCGGATGCATAGCTTTCAGTAAGTTGATTAGCCCATTGGGTGTCTTCGAAATTTAAACCAATGACTCTCAAGCACCTGGGATCGTAAAACCCTTGAGTCTCTTGAGCTCTAAAAAAAGATCCTGTGCTTAATTCGATTTTTTCAGAGGTGGAATTCCCACCAGATAGGACTGGATTTAAATCGACCGCATGTTGCCAATCGATAAGGTTTTTGGATGATTCAAAAATCCATTCCTGACTTTTTTTACCACTTGGAGTTAGGGTGATTTTATTATTACCAAAGTTGATGGAGACTTCAGGCTCATTAGCATGAGAAATAAAAGGTAGAAATAATATGATGAGCAGATACCTCATTCTTCACATGATAACCCCTTCATAATTAATATAGGATTACACTAAAATAAATAAAAGCATTAATGATGATAAAGTTTTCACCATTAATGCTGAAAATATAATGTTTTCTCAAATGTTACAGTTCAGGAAATTTGAGCCATTTTTCTTTACTTGAACTGCTCTGAACGGCGGTTTCTATGAATGCCAAACCAGCAATTCCATCGGTAGCATCAGGGAAGTCATATCCATTTTCTGGAGGAGAGTTTCCATCAATTTTATCTGAGATAGCCTCAGCCGCTGCTAAATAAATATTAGCAAAAGCCTCAATGAATCCTTCTGGATGAGCAAATGGAGTTCTTGAGTTGTTTTGCGCAGCCTCACCAAGATAATCATTCCCTCTTCGGTAGATTTTTCTTGGGGCGTTTGCATACTTAACAATAAGGTCGTTTGGATCTTCTTGATGCCACTCCAATGAGGCTTTTGTTCCATACACTCTTATGTTTAGAGCATTCTCGTCTCCGTTGGAGATTTGAGAAGCGTAAATAATGCCTTTAGCGCCACCTTCAAATCTAATAAGGTTGTTTCCATCGTCATCTAGCTCTCGGCCTGGTATAAACGCTGTCAGCTCAGAACACATTTCTTCAATTTCAAGTCCAGTGATATATCTAACAAGATTGTGTGCGTGTGTTCCAATATCACCCATGCAGTTTGATGATCCTGCAATTTTTGGGTCGGCTCTCCAATTTGAAATCTGTCCTTGGCCATCGCCTTCGACATCACCAACAGCATAACCTTGGGGATATTCTGCAACAATCTTTAGGATTCTTCCAATTTCTCCGTCTTTAACCATCCTCTTAGCCTCTTTAACCATTGGGTAACCTGTGTAGTTATGAGTTAAGCAAAAGATCTGACCAGTTTCATCAACGATATCTCGAAGAGCGCGTGCTTCTTCTAAGGTTCTCGTCATTGGTTTGTCGCATATTACATTGAAACCTGCTTCGAGGAAGGTTTTCGCAACATCAAAATGAAGGTGGTTTTGAACAACGATCGAGACGAAGTCGACTTTATCTTCTCTGGCCGCCTCTTTTTCTGCCATTTCCTGATATGATTCATAGACTCTCTCTGGATCCAAAAAGAAATCCTCACCGGAAAGTTTAGATTTTTCAGGGGATGAAGAAAAAGCTCCTGCTACTAGTTCAATTTTACCATCAAGGTTTGCAGCCATTCTGTGGACGGCTCCGATAAATGCTCCTCGGCCTCCGCCGACCATTCCCATACGTAATTTTCGGTTCATAGTGTCTCTTTCTATAAAGTTAGTTTAAATAGTAATATAATTTTTAACAGCTAACAGGTGCACCAGTACTTGCTGATTCGTAAGCGGCATCAATGATTTTCATTAAACTAAGTGCTTGGTCTGTTGTATTTAAAGGGGCTTCTTTACCTTCGATTGTAAGAATAAAGTTAGTAGCTGATCTAATTCTTCCCATATCTTCGCATTCTTCAACCTCAATGTTAGTATCAACTCTCTCTGGCCCATCCTGTGTATATATTTCACAGCTATCAATTGCAGTTTCATCAAGGCCGTCCTCTTTGAAAAGTCTCTCCACTTTACCTCCAGCTTTAGTTCCCTGAAAAACTACTGAAACTTCCTCCCTTTTGATCATTTCTGCCCAGCTAATCTGAAAGCTGCAAACTTGACCTGTTTCAAAAGTTATAAAACCATGAGCTGCAGCCTCTACGTCTGTAACGCCATCATCATTATCAGGTAATCCCCAAGGACCTTTAAAGTTTTTGTCATTAATGAAGTCATCAAAAGTTTGTGCCGTAACATGTGATGGTTTTGGGTAGCCCATGAAATACATAGCCAAGTCAAGCATGTGAAGTAAATCAATTAGCGGCCCTCCTCCTGAAAGTGCCTTAGTGGTGAACCAACCTCCAAATCCGGGTATACCTGTTCGCCGGCACCATTTGGCCTGAGCAGAGTTTATTGTTCCAATTTCTCCAGCATTAATTTTGTCCATAATAGCGTAGGACTCTGGCCTAGCTCGATTATTAAAATTAAACATAAGCTCTTTGCCGGAAGAGTTTGCTGCTTCAATCATTTCTTCAACTTCTGCAGCATTGAGAGCTGGTGGTTTTTCGCAAAAAACATGTTTTCCTGCATTAAGTGCCTGAATGGCAAGCGGAGCATGAAACTTATTGGGAACAATGATGCTAACGGCATCAATTTCATCGATGTTCAACATTTCGTTTACATCTCCAAAAGCCTGACCAATACCATTTTCCTCGGCAACTTTTTGAGCTGCCTCCAAATTCATGTCAGCGATAGCAGCGATTTCAGCTCCTGCTTCTTTAAATCCTGCGATGTGATAGCCGACCATGCCGCCAGCTCCTATAATTCCTACTTTAGTTGCCATATAAATTAATAAATTGAGTTTCGGATTGGGATTCTATACGGGCATTGGTGTTATGGGAAAGTTTTTTCTCAAAGTGAAATGCCCAGTTTTCTTGCAATTGAATGAATGAAAATGTGATGTTTTTTTGGGGATTCATCGAGCCAATTCTTCATGTATTCCTGAAAAGTGAGTTCTTCCTTGGCCTTTCCATTATTAATGTAATGAATTGAGGCCCAGTGTTCTGGGTTAGTTTCGAAGGAGCTTAGCAGAGCCGTTGCAATTTTGCCGTTGATGGGCCTGTTGACTGGATCTTTTGCCAAAGTTTCAGCATTTTTTTTGTAATAATCTGCAACAGAGACACCCTCAGGAAGTTTATTTTTTAATACAATTTCCTCTAAATAGTCCTCGATTGCTGATGAATAAGATTTCCAGTTAGAATATGGAGGGTTAGTTTTCCATGTCTTTGCCATGGACTTTAGAGCAAACATTGAAGCCATTTCACAGAGAGATTCTTCAAACCACAGATTTGTTTGGCTGCCATTTTTAAATCGACATAGAACATGACAGAATTCATGTGCCATCTGATAAGCATATTGACACCAGAAACGATCACCTGTGTTTAACTTGATTATAAT
>JACETS010000150.1 GCA_013911195.1 Verrucomicrobiales bacterium
TACATTCTCTTTGGAATCTATTTTACTCCAAAGCGATTTACTCCGTCTGCCTACATTGTGTGAAATAGACGAATTTGCAGTATGCAGTATGCCCTGATTACTCCTATAGTTTTGCTCGAGGGTAATCGTTTTAGGCGATTTGAAAAAACGTTCAAACTCTAAAATATTTTTTATTTCTGCTCCCCTCCATCCGTAAATTGATTGATCATCATCACCCACAACACAAACATTTTGGTCACTTCCACTTAACAACTGAATTAATTCCATTTGTTTATGATTGGTGTCTTGAAATTCATCTACAGTAATGAATTTAAACCGTTCTCTCCAAAAATTTTTTATACTGGAATCCTCCTTCAACAATTTTACCGCCAATATTAAAAGATCATCGAAATCAACAGCATTCAATAATTTGAGCTCATTATTGTAAGCCGCTTCTATTTCGCCAATCAGAGTTCCTTCCTTATCCGAAACAGGAATTCCTTTGTTTTTACTTCTACCAATCAATGATATTGCAAAATTATGATCAAGAGATTCATCTTTTGCTGAATGCCTTGATATTAATTTTCTAACTAAACCCACTTGATCTGAAGCCGTGTATATTGTGAAATTATTTTTATAGCCAATTTTTTCAATATCCTTCCTTAGAATGCGGACACAAAGGGAATGAAAAGTGCAAACTGTCATTTCTTTTGCTACATCTTTAGGAATCATCTGCCCAATTCTCTCTCGCATTTCGATGGCAGCTTTATTTGTAAAAGTAACGGCAAGAATTTCTGAAGATTTTACTCCTTGCCTAAGCATGTTTACTAATCTTGAGATAACGGTTCTAGTCTTACCAGTCCCGGCCCCTGCAAGAATAAGAACAGGGCCATAAAGATGCTCCACTGCTTCTCGTTGGGCAGTGTTAAGTAGAGATAAGTTAAATGTCTTTTTATTTTTCAGGTTACACCCCACTGAATCCTTGAGATCAATTAATGCAAGAAGGAAAAACGTCACAAAAATGAATTTAAAGTTGAGCTTGTTAAATTTGTAACTCTATTACTCATTAACTTAGTAATTTTGAATAAATGCACGATCCAAGAATTGATAATCTCGCAAAACAGCTGGTTAACTACTCCACTTCCGTCAAGAAAGGCGATAATGTACTAATAGACGTTTGTGAGGTACCAGACTCAATAACAGTTGCATTAATTCGCGCCACTAGAAAAGCTGGTGCATTTCCGTTTGTTAACATTCAAAGCGCTCAAGTTGGAAGAGAATTATTAATGAATGCCTCTGATTCGCAGTATGACACACTTGCAAAATATTCGATGGCACAAATGAAACAAATGGATGTTTTCATTGCTTTACGAGGAAGTCATAACATCACTGAAAATGCTGATGTGCCTGCCTCAAACATGGCACTAGCCATGAAAAAAATGAGAGCAGTCCAAAATTATCGCGTTAATAAAACCCGTTGGTGCGTACTGAGATGGCCTAATCCAGCGATGGCTCAACAAGCTGGAATGAGCACCGAGGCCTTTGAAGACTTTTTCTTCGATGTCTGTCTATTAAATTATAAAAAACTACTTCCAGCGATGAAGCGTTTGGAAACGCTGATGAGCAAAACAAACAAAGTTGCAATCAAAGGAAATGGCACTGATTTAGAGTTTTCAATGAAGGGACTAAAAGCCATTGCCTGTGGTGGAACACACAATATACCTGATGGTGAATGTTTTAGCGCTCCAGTTAAGAACTCTGTAAACGGTGTAATTAAATATAATGCACCTACAATTTATCAAGGCATATCATTTGATGATATCGAGCTCACTTTTGAAAAAGGCAAAATCGTTAAAGCCTCAGCAAATAATACAAAAGCAATTAATAAGATTCTCGATTCTGACTCAGGCGCTCGATACATAGGCGAATTCGCTATTGGTTTTAATCCAAAAATCAAACAGCCCATGAGAGATATATTATTCGACGAAAAAATTGCTGGCAGTTTTCACTTCACACCCGGCCAGGCTTATGAAGGTGTAGCCGATAACGGTAATAGAAGTCAGGTCCATTGGGATATGGTATGTATTCAAAGACCTGACTACGGCGGAGGTGAAATATGGTTTGACGGTAAACTTATTAGAAAATCAGGGAAGTTTATTCCAAAATCATTAGCCGCTCTTAATTATTAAGAGCTAAACTGTTAATCTGACGATAAACTTTTAACAAACATTGCATTTTAAAGTTGAATACCAGCTATACATCGCCATTATTAAAGTGCGGGGTAGAGCAGCTCGGTAGCTCGTCAGGCTCATAACCTGGAGGTCGTAGGTTCAAATCCTACCCCCGCATCCAATTTTCTAGGAATTCTAATCAATTGCTTCCAGTGCATCTAGAAACCTCTGGCTTAGGAAATCATATGATTCCTGTCCTACACTTACCCTTATAAGCCATTTGGACACGCCATTCTCCTCACACCACTCAAGTTCATCATAATGGGCTAATATCGTATACGGGCAAACTAGGGTAAAGTTTGCGCCCAAACTTGGCCCCTTACAAAGCTGTAATGCATTGTAAAATTGGGACGTTGATTGTTCTGGATTTTTGAGCTCAATCGAAAATAAGCCGGAAAACCCACCCTCATCACGCTTTACCGCATCATAATGCGTTCGGGTTTCATGTTTTGGATACCAAACCTTATTTATTAATTGATGATTATTTAATAATTCTACCAAGCGAGGCGCTGTTTGATTAACCCTTAAAATTCTTTCCCTATAATCAACCATATTATTTTTGAGAGTAATGGCATCTTCACCATACAAGGTTGAATCATTTTGAGATTTTAATTGAGAAACAATTTTATCTTTGTGTAGCGAATCTCTATTCACAATAACGGCTCCTGCAATAACATCCCCGACACCTGAATAATATTTTGTAAGACTAGTCGTAGCTACATCAGCATATTTGAAAACATCAACATTAACATTTGTAGCAACTGTATCATCAACAACAATGGGAATATCAAATGGGCCAGTCACTCTTTTGATTGAATTTAAATCAGCGCTTCTTAAAAGCGGATTACTCGGAAGCTCACAATAAATTCCACATATCTTTTCTCCATTATTAACAATTTCCTCCAATTCAGAGATTGATTGTTCATTGGCAGCTGGCAGAAAAACAACACCTGACCCAATTTCTTTTTGGATCTTCAGAACATCGACATAAGGAAAATCAAACTGAATTGATCGAGCGCCGGGAACAATGTAGGTTAACGCCCTGTGGACTGAAGAAACTGCCGCCATTCCTGAGGGATATATAAAAACATCCTCAGGGCATTGTCCGGTGTCTTGAGCAATCCTATCTTTGATTGCAAGCAGTGCGTCATTGCCTCTCGGATCTATTTTATAATTTTCGGACAATAAAGAATTTGCACAACGCACACTCAAACCCTCTCCAAAAAACCTCCAGAATTTCTTTGCAACGTCTTGAACTTGTTTAGGAAAAATAACACAGAAAGCTTGCCCCTCACATATAGACTTAACATCAACCTTCCATCCGTCGGTTCTATTTAGGATAAATTCCCGACAGCGTATAGCAACACTTTCGAGAGTGAAAATAAGACATCCAAAATCGTCAGATATTTTAAATTCTTTTAACACCCTATTTTCTAATAATTTTATAACGGGTGATAAAAAGAATCTTGGATATCCAGTTTTCAATTTATCTAAAACTGAATCTTGCGACTCTTCATAACCAATTACACTATCCCAAGTAGGCAATGAAACTGACACAGCATATTCAGAATCGGGCAAAGGGTGACCAACATCTTCCTCTCTAAATGGAGGATGCTCGCTAACATTTCTTTTTTGCTCCAAAGCCAATTTATATACCAATTTTATCCAAAGCTAGCTTAATGTCCTTAATCAAGTCTTCAGAATTTTCGATTCCTACTGATAATCTAAATAAAGAATCCGTAATTCCAACGGCCTCCCTAACATCTCTAGGTACTGATGCATGAGTCATTGAGGCAGGGTGACAAATCAACGATTCGATACCGCCTAAACTTTCAGCTTTGGTGAATAATTTTAATTCATTCAAAAAAGACTTAGTAATTTCAAGATCAAGCCCCAAGTCCACAGTTATTATTCCTGATCCTAGACGCATTTGCTTTTTAGCAATCTCGAATTGAGGATGACTTTTAAGAAAAGGATAGAGTATTGTGGCTTCTGAAAACCTTCCCTCAAGGTATTCAGCAATAATCTTCGCATTTTGCGAATGTCGTTCGACTCTAATACTTTGAGTCTTTAGGCCCCTTTGAATTAACCAACAATCAAAGGGAGAAGGCTGAAGCCCTAGTGCTTTTTGAGCAAACACCATTTTATCTCCCCAACTCTCATCTTTGCAACAAACGACTCCACCTAGCGCATCAGAATGCCCATTTGAATATTTAGTTAAACTAAGCAATGAAATATCTGCCCCTAACTCAAGTGGAGTTTGTACAAAACTTGAGGCAAATGTATTATCGACAACAAGTGTAGAACCAATCTTTTTTGAGGCCTCGGATATAGATTGAATATCCAAAATCTTTAACATCGGATTGGTTGGAGACTCTATCCATATAAGATCTGGTTTTAAATCACTAATGGAATCAATGCTCTTTTCAATAGTGAAGTCAACATATTCAACAGACACACCAAACTTTTTGAAAACTTGATCCATCAATCGATAAGTACACCCATAAACATTCTCTTCTGCCAAGATTAATGAATTAGTTTTTAAGGTAGAGAGAATCGCAGTAATGGCCGAAACTCCACTTGCAAACACAGTTGCATAATTAGCTTTCTCAACTCCCTTTATGACTTCTTCCAAGTTGCGAAAGTTTGGGTTTCCTGACCGTGTATAATCGAAGCCGTGTTCGTTACCTGATTCAAAAGTTGAAGTAGCAAAAATCGGAGGTATTACTGCACCAGTTCCTTCATTATATGATTGGCCTGAATGAATTGATTCCGTTTCAAATTGCCAGCTATTATCTTCACTCTTCATCTAATCAGTTATTTTTACATTAATAATCTTTTTATTAAAGTAAGAAGGCGGTGCTCTGAATAACAGAAACACCGCCTCCAATTGGGGATTAAATCTTGTTATCTAGAGTACAACTCAACAACCAATTGCTCATTAACCATTGGATCGACCTCATCTCTTTCAGGCACGCGAGAAATTGTTCCTTCTAAATTATCTCTATCTACTACTAGCCACTCAGGCTGTGAGATACCTTGTGTAAGATCAAGACCACGCAATGCCAATTGTTTGGATCTAGGATTATCTCTTACAGCAATCTGGTCACCTGGTTTTGTGTTATAAGATGGAATATCAACTCTTTTACCATTCACAAGAATGTGACCGTGATTTACAAACTGACGAGCACCCGCCCTAGTATTTGATAAACCCATCCTGTAAACCATATTATCAAGCCTCATTTCTAGAAGCTGAATAAGAAGAATACCTGTTACACCCCTTTGACGCTGAGCTTCTGCAAAATATCTTCTAAACTGCTTCTCCAATACACCATATTGAAATCTTAGTTTTTGCTTCTCTGCTAGAGCCACTGAGTAATCAGAACCCTTTGATCTTCTTCCTCCCCTTTTCCCACCATGCATACCAGGTGCATATGCCTTACGCTCTAGAGCTTTGGATGGACCGAATAAGGGAACGCCAAATCTTCTGCTTATTTTATCTCTTGGACCAGTGTAACGCGCCATTTTAATTCAATTTATGATAATTAATTTTAAACTCTTCTCGCCTTCTTAGGACGGCAACCATTATGAGGAATAGGTGTAACATCAGATATTGACTTAACATCTATGCCAATACCCTGAACCGCTCTAACAGCTGATTCACGTCCAGAACCTGGCCCCTTAACTTTAACATCAGCTTCTTTAAGGCCATGTCCCATCGCCTGTCTGCAAGCGTCTTGTGATACAACTTGCGCAGCATACGCCGTGCTTTTTCTAGAGCCTCTGAATCCCATTTTGCCTGATGTAGACCAACCTATGACATTCCCTCTTTTATCGGTAATTGTGACAATAGTATTGTTAAAAGTTGCCAATACATGAACTATCCCTGAGTTGACATTTTTACTGCCTTTGGATTTAACAACCTTTAGTTTGGCATCTGCGTCAGGGCCATCTAACTCGAGCAATACATCTGCAGCAGTTTTCTTTTTATCTTTATCGGAATCTTTTGATTCCTCGGCTTTGGGTGCTTCCTCTTCAGCTTTAGGTGTTTCATCCGTAGCTGGAGCTTCCTCTTCAGCTTTAGGTGTTTCCTCCGTAGCTGGAGCTTCCTCTTCAGCTTTAGGTGTTTCCTCCGTAGCTGGAGTTTCCTCTTCAGCTTTAGGTGTTTCCTCCGTAGCTGGAGTTTCCTCTTCAGCTTTAGGTGTTTCCTCTT
>JACETS010000151.1 GCA_013911195.1 Verrucomicrobiales bacterium
AAAGAGGATAAAATAAGGACATAATGATAATGATTCTCATTATTAATAATGACCAATTTGACGAATTTAAATAATAAAAATCATTACATCCTCTAAAAAAATGATTTATCCCGAACCACAATTAAAAGACATCAAACTAATAGAAGATTCTTCCCCTTGGAGAGAATCCAAAAAGGGATGGAAAGTGGAAGTAGTTAATGAAGGGCATGAAGAAAATTCTTATAAGTTTTCGGTTATTGAAGCAGAAATTAATAAAGATATTGAATACGAATGCGCCTCTGATGAAGATGGAATTCTCTTGAGAGTTTGCTTAGAAGGCGCTGGCACAATCAATACAGCCGGAATTGAAAAGCAATATTTTCCAAATATGATGATGGCGATTCAGGTGAAGAGGTATGAAAAAATTCAATGTAGGCATACGAAGGGGCGCCAAAAATTTATCAACATAAAATTCACGGAATCATTTCTTAAAGAAATTCTTAAGAATAGTAGAGATGATCTTCGTGCGGGGCTAGATGAGATGATTTTTGATCCCAATCGAGTGGAGGGAGAAAAACCTTTCAAGATACGTGAATTTCTAAGACATGAGGAACGGCAGATAGCAGAGTCTATTTCTGCTCCATCAATTAGTGGTTCAGGATCAAGTTTATGGTTTAGGGCCAAAGCAATGGAAATATTATCTCAATGGGCATTCTCTGATAGTCGAGAAAGGAAGGAATTTTTCTGTTCACGGCAAAAACGTGCTGTCCTTGAAAGAATAGAAAAGGCTAAAGATTACCTTTCAGAGAATCTACAAAATCCGTTAGATTTAAATTTAGTTGCTAAAGCATGTGCTTGTAGTCCTCATTATTTATCTCGTTTATTTGCCGCAGAAACTGGCATGACACTTAGTCTATACCTTAGAAAACTGAGAGTTAATCGGGCTTGTGAGCTTCTATCTTCAGGAAGACTCAATGTAAGTGAAGCATCATTGGAGGTTGGTTATCAGAGTTTAAGCCACTTTGCTAGAGCATTTAGAGGAGTAATAGGGGTGACCCCAAGTCAATTTACCCGAAAGATTTGAAGGTATCAGGGCATTATATATAGAATTGATAGTTATTATCCGTTTAAAACTACGATAAGTCACTAGCAGCTCTTGAAAAAAATGCTAAATTCTCTAATATAGAAAAAATAACTCAAAATTTATAACACTATGAAACTATTCTTAATTCCCCTGATTTCATTCCTTTATATTGCAATATCAAATGCCGAAAACAAAGAATGCCCCATTATGGTTGGCGATGAAATTGATGAGGAAGAGGTTGTTGAATTCGAAGGCAAAAAAGTCTATTTCTGTTGCACTGCTTGTGTAAAGATATGGGACAAAAACCCTAAATACATCATTAAGGCAATGCCTAAGTTGCTTCCACAATTTTCTGGAATGGATGAAAAGTTAGGTCTTGATAAGGTTGAGCTTTTAGATCAGAGAATGTGTCCTGTTTATAATGAGAGATTGGTGACACCCGATTCTCCTACTGTAGAGGTCGAAGGAAAGACTGTTTATCTTTATAATAAGTCTGCGCTTCGTAGATTTAATAAGTCTCCTGAGAAGTATATCGAGAAGGCACTTAAAGAAGGCCTCCTCCCCCAGTTAGCCAAAAAGGGATAGTCAATCTTTCCTATTTAAAGTTCGATTCTTGTTAGCAAGTTTCTAAACCTGCACAGCCGCTGCTTTGGCTTAATATCAGGAAAAAAAATACCGTATTATGTCTTTTATTGATTGGAACCAGACGTAGAACAGGCCCTTATAAGAATACGAGAAGGTTCCATTGCCTGTGAGCCTTAAAAATCCCTTATCGAGGTTATGATCGATTTGATCACGCATGTCTTTTTCTGCAAGTTTATCAAGACTGTCCGGATCAGTTTCCTTAAGGTCCGAATCCAAAACCCCTTTATTTCTAAGGAACTTTTTATGCATTTCAATGAGTTCACTAAAAGAGCTAGTTTCTTTGACCACATTGATCATACAATCAGGTTGTAACTGCATTGGTAAACGGTATGGATTATTCCATGTGGTAAGAGTTTTACCGTCATTGGTTCTGGTACATAGAGTAATATAAGCAATACCTAAATCACTGAGCCGATTGAAGTTTATTGTAGCTTGTAACTTTGATCCATTATCATAAAAGAAACGAATAAACTGGTCACGGTCTTCCCATTTCCAGCCTGAATCTTGAATATGTTCAAAGCCCTCATTTTCGACCTTGGATGTAAATTCTGGTAGCTGAGGAAAGATATCTCGATTTGGTGGAAAACGATTTCTCAGTTTCTTTTCGAGTGGTAATCGTAAATTTTTGGATGTTACAAAAATACTAATAAGTGGGAGTAAAAACCAACCCGAAGTGATAATTAAACCGAGTGAAATATTTCTATCGCCCAAGAAATAACCGACCAAAAAAGTGGCAAATACAAAGCAAAGTGAACCTAATTTATGAGCAGTTTTTATCTGGAAAGAGCGGCATCCTATTCCAATTAAAAGGACACTTGCTATAATTAAAGTTTCGAACATTTAGAGAATTAAATTTTATATGAAAAACTAAAATAATAATGGATGTTATTATCTTGGTTTAAAGGGCGCGCGTCTTTTAGGCTTTTCTTCTATGTCAGCTTCAATCGAATTATCTTTATAAAATAGTATTCCGTTTTTTCTTAGGTTAGCAATAAATCCCTTAACATCATTCTTAATTGCTTCATCCTTTAACAAGGAATTAAAAAGACCGGTTCCATTATTTATTTTTTCGAATGCTTTGTCGGCGCCTTCAGCTGCTGCGGTTAATTTTTTAAGTCCCGGCTCAATACTAGTGATAGCATCACTTCCACTATCAAGTATTGGTCCAATTTTTATAGCAGCGTCATCTACCTTTATACTAGCATTCCTTAAATTCGTCAGTAATTCTCGAAGGTTTTCGGTATTAGTATCGCCGAGAACTTTATTGTTAATAGCATCTAAAGCTTCCGCCATTTCGGCAACAGCACGATTAAAACTTTTTAGGTTTTCTTCTCGAAGAATGTTCTGGTCTAATTTTTCAACCGCACTGCCTATGTCTACAAGAGCTGACCGTACATCTTCTAAGACAACTTGACCCTTGTTGGATAAAGATTCAGCAGAGGAGGCCAAAGCACCTAAGCCTGTCGTTTTTTTTCCCTGGATAATAGTTCCAGATTTTATGAACTTTCCATTTCTCTCACTAGGAACGGCAATTTCAATCATTGCATCACCTAAGAGACCACTTGTTCCAATTGAAAAAGAAGAGCCTTGGGGAATTTCAAAGTCATTGAAAATATCTAGGTTAACGATCGCACCACCATAATTTTCAAGATTAACTTTTGGTGCATCTGCAACTCTTCCAATTTTAACTCCGCCAAGCCGAACATCTGTGCCTTTAAGCAATCCACCACCATCGTCAAAGGTCACTACAAGTGGATAAGTGTTATCAAAACGTTCGTCGAAATTACCAAACTTAAGAACTAAGGAACCGAGAATGACTAATCCAATTAATAAGAAGAACCCGACAAAAAGTTCAGTTCTACTCTCTTTCATTTTAGTGATATTTAAAAATTTGTGTTATTAAGACCTCCTGGGGTGGGGCTAATATACTCTACTTAGAGAACTTTGCTAGGATTCCTCTGTAGGGTTGCCATTAATAAAGTTCTGAATGACAGGATCAGATGATTTTTCAAATTCTTCAGGAGTTCCACAAAAATAAACTGAGCCCTTCCTAAGGAAAGCAATTCTATCGGCAATGGTATTGGCAGATTTCATATCATGAGTAACCACAATGGAGGTGATACCATATTTTTTTTGCATCTCCATTATTAAAGAGTCAATGGATCCGGTCGATACAGGATCCAAACCCGCTGTAGGTTCGTCATAGAGAATCACTTTAGGTCGGGCAATCATGGCCCTCGCCAAAGCGACCCTTTTTCTCATTCCACCACTCAATGCGCTTGGCATTTTATTAATATGATCCTCGAGTCCAACCAGCTTCAGGGCATCCGTTACTTTCTGAACCAGAATATCAAAATTCTTTTCGCCACGTTCCCTGAGAGGAAATGCAACATTTTGACCAACGCTCATTGAATCAAATAGTGCACCATTCTGAAATAAAACACCTATCGTCTTTCGAATATTTGCAAGGCTACTTTCATTGAGGTTACTAATGTCTGCCCCATTGATAATTATCTTTCCAGTGTCTGGTTTCATCAGACCGGTGATATGTTTTAAAATCACACTTTTGCCACCACCACTTGATCCAATTAAGACCATGGTTTCTCCAGACATGATGTTTAAATTAATGCCTCTTAAAATTTTTTGAGACCCAATATCTTTGTAGATATTTTCAATTTTTATTGCGATTGGAATCGCTGAGTCAATTGTGGCATCATTCATCTGAGAACATTTAATGATTATTCCATGATATCATTAAACGCAAATATCTCAGTTAAATGCTTTTTCTTTATTCATTTTATTTAGATCTTAAATAAATAATTAAAAGTATAATTATCCTTTAATGCCCGCCAAAAAAAGACCCAAAGTAGCACAAAAGAAGAAAGATTTGTCTTCTTGGAAAAAGGGCATGATTTCATTAAAGGAGGTAAATCAAAATAATCTCAAAGGTTTTGATTTGGACCTTCCTCTAGGAAAACTGATTGTTGTAACCGGTCCGAGTGGAAGCGGTAAATCATCATTAGCGTTTCAAACTCTCTATGCAGAGGGCCAAAGACGTTATATTGAAACATTCTCGCCCTATACGAGGCAATTCTTTGATCGCATGGATAAACCCAAGGTTAAAGATGTACATGGTATTCCGCCCTCTATTGCTATCGAACAGGGGAACAATGTCAGGACCACCCGTTCAACTGTTGGGACACTGACTGGAATAAATGATTACCTGAAGATTTTATTCGCCCATACCTCGGATGCCTTTTGTCCGCAATGTGAGGAGCCCATAGTCCAAGACTCACCTCAGAAAGTAGTTCAATTTGCCTTGGATAAATTATCTGAAAAATCGGTATTCATTTGTTTTGAGATTCCAGTTCCCAAAGAAATCAAAATTAATGACTTCTTCAAATTTCTCTCATCTCAAGGATATCTCAGAGTGGTAATTGAAAAGCAAATATATCGAACCGATGAATCGGAACTTTTTAAGGGCCAGATTAATGCACCATATGTTCATATAATTCAGGATAGAATTAAACTGAATACCAGCGCAAAGACTCGGTCCCGTCTTTTTGAGGCAATTGAAACAGCCTTTGTAATAGGTAAAGGAAAAATACATTTAGTTGAGCAAGATTTCACAAACCTTTGGTCTTTTTCAAAAGCGTTACGTTGTGAAAAATGTGATATTTCAATTAAGGAGGCCTCTGCTGGGCTATTTTCATTTAATAATCCGATAGGTGCTTGTCCAGAATGTCGAGGATTTGGTAGGACTCTTGGAATTGACCTTCTCAAAGCATTACCAGATCAAGACTTGTCTTTGCATGAAGGTGCAGTCAAACCCTTCCAAGGAGAGAGAGGAGCTGAGTGTCAGGAAGATCTTATCGCTTGCGCAAAGATTAAGGGAATAGATATAAACGTACCCTTCAGAAAACTTTCTAAGAAAGACAAGGAATGGGTATTATACGGTGAAAAGGGTGACCCTGAGGCCAATTGGGAGATTGGGCTTTGGTATGGAGTCCAAGGCTTCTTTGGTTGGCTGGAACGCAAAGCCTACAAAATGCATGTTAGGGTTTTTCTTAGCCGTTATCGTTCTTATACAACTTGCCCTTCTTGCCGCGGATCAAGACTTAAGCCTGACGCGTTAAACTTTAGAATCATGGGCTTTAACTTGCCTGAAGTCTGGCAATTACCCATAAAAGAGTTACTTCGAATTTGGAATTCTCAATCTGCCCATAACTATTTTCACAAAAAAGAAATGGATAGAACAGCCCACATTATGTGGGAAGAAGTTCATTCCCGTTTGCAGTACCTCAATCGTGTAGGTTTGGGTTATCTGACTCTAGACCGTTCCGCACGTTCTCTTTCAGGAGGTGAAATGCAAAGAGTCCATCTTACGACCTGTCTAGGAGCGTCATTAGTTAACACACTATTTGTTCTTGATGAGCCGAGCATTGGTCTTCACCCCAGAGATACTGATCAGTTAATAGATGTCATGTGTGATTTGAGGGATGCAGGGAATACGGTACTTGTTGTGGAGCATGAAGAGAGCGTTATAAGGGCATCAGATCAATTAGTAGACATTGGTCC
>JACETS010000152.1 GCA_013911195.1 Verrucomicrobiales bacterium
GTCTCTATGAAGCTCTTGTCCGTTAATGTAGATCACAGCACCGTCATCTCTCTGCAAACCAAGAAGAATTTGATAAAAAGGATCATCACCCTCAAGAGAATTTAATTGAGCCGATGTCACATTAAATTCCTTACGAAAGTAGAAAGTTACATTTCTTGCAGTACTCGGTCCGCGATCAAGCGTGGTTAAAATACCCCTATTACCAAAACCTAAACCAGCGGCACCGCTTGGCCAGGCAGAGTCATCAAAATTAGGTTCTCTCCAAGCTGTTCCTAGATCGGTACCATCATCCAAGTATTTCCATACACCATCCTGCGCTATAAGGGGAATCTCCTCATCGGCAAACAAATGAGATGTCGTTAAATTAAAGAAGAGTAGGGAGAGAAGAATGTTCCTGTAAGAAGTTCTCATGTTAAAAAATATATGCGGGGTTCGATGAGTGATTTTATTTTTATATCTCAACTATAATTAATAATGCCACTATAGTAAGAAGACGCAAGAATTTGAGGCACGTTACACTTCACGAAATCAAAAAAATTAGGTATATTATGAAAAGAATTAACTTTTATTAAAAAATTCTAACCTAAGAAAGGAAAGATGAAGCCTAAGAATTACCAAATTTTACTGATATTCGTAATCATTTTCATGATTAATTCAGCTCCCGCACAAAGACCCGAAAGAGTCAGTTATAATGGCAATTCTTACCAAGTCACTGATATCGTGGAAGTTAAGGGGTCAAATGCAACTCTAAGAACCACCGATAATAAAGTTATCACTCTGCCCATTCGATTTCTGAGTTCTCGATTAAAGGTTAAAGCAGAAGCCATTCAAAAAAGAATGAAATCAGGTGCAGGAAAAGGTCCAACTTCATTATCTGTTATTTCCGACAATGCTTCAGAAACAGAAATTGCCCTTCAACAGTCAATCGTTCAGGGGACTCCCTTGAGGCGCTGGGTCAACGGAACTGTCTCAAATGAACAAACTGAGGGTGGTTTACTTGTTGTTTCTTCAACTTCTGCCATTGATGTTAAGCTTGATCGAAATGGTGTTCCTCTTCCTCCCAAAAAGGTAAAGGGAGGCGCTATTTTCATCAATGGTTTGGTAATGATAGAGGGTGCCGGAAAAAAAGCCGAAAACACCCATGTTGAGTATGTGGCCTGGGACACTGGAGAAAAAATAGAATTCGGAAATGAGACCATTCCGAAGTTAACTCTCAAAAAAGTTGAACCTCGACTTTTGGTCGAAGAAAAAACTTGGACCAACAATAATGGTAACACTCTGATCGCTTCTCTAGCCTCCGTAATAAAAGGGGTTGGAAATTTTGAGGGTGCTGATGGAAAATCCTTCAAATATCCGATAGAAAAGCTCTCCGAGGAAGATCAGAAGTTGATCAAGGATACTGTCGAGAAAAGGTACAAAGAATTACAGTCAACGCTCTAGAAAAAGCCTGAAAAACCATAATTTTCATAAGGTTATACTCAATTAACGCTGAAAAACAGAATTGACGGCTCTGTATATCAATTGTAAATATATGAGAAGAATTCTATTATTCCATTTTTGAGAATAAAATTGATTCCAAATTGAGTTTTTTAAAAGCTATAAGGTAACCTATAAAACATTCATTTAATCGTTTTTCCCGACAATAAGAATTAACGAATAGACAACTTTCCATTTTCGCAATGAAGACAAAATCACCGAAATTCCAATCACCAGGAGGCAGCTCTAAACCTAAAACCCGAGACAAGGAAAGTGGTATCGCTATCGTGACGGTCCTTTCCGTTCTCATGATGATGACACTTCTTGTGTTCGGATTTTTCTCAGCAGCAACCGAGGAATTAAAGTCATCCACTTATTACGGCTCCAGTTTGAAGACCAGACAATTGACAGATGTTGTCACTAACATGGTCATTGCCCAAATCAGAAAAGCCACCGCAGAACAAAAAAGCGAAGGACAACGCTACACTTGGGTTTCACAGCCTGGATGTATTACTACTTTTACCAACAGAGGCTCTGACTATAACACGCTAGCCGTCGCAAAATACAAACTCTATTCCTCGGAAACGATGGAACAAGTTAGTGAAGATAATTTAGTTGATGATATTGATCAGGAATGGGACAAAAAACCTCATCACTATGCTGATTTGAATGCTCCTCTTTTCTCTGAAAGGGAAAATGAATTATACTTCCCTATTGTTGATCCCAGAGCTCGCAGAAGCACCAATGACAAAAACAAAGACAACGTCGAAGGGTTTAACTACACTCAGACAACTTCAACTGGAACTCAGGTCCCTGGAGTCATTCTTCCTGGCAGTGATCCAAAAGCACAGCGCCTCCCGATGCCGGCCCAATGGTTGTATATCTTAGAGGATGGAACTATGGGGCACATTGATAAATCTGATAAATTTGTTCCTGGTTCAGGTATCGGTAAAGCCTCCATTAGCAATCCTATAGTTGCGAGAATCGCATTTTGGACAGACGACGAATGTAATAAAGTTAACGTAAATACCGCCTCTGAAGGGGTTCCTTGGGACATTCCTCGTTATGACTCTAAGCACGAAAGGGAAATGGCGATGAAACAGCCTGTAGAAAGGGAAACAAGTCGATTCCCTGGACATCCTTCTATGGTGTCTCTCTCCTCTGTACTTTATCCCCATGAAGACGTTTCTGAAGATAAAGCTAAGTTAAGAAACATTTATGATTTAGTTCCCAAAGTGGAATATAAAAATTCATCAGCCTCTGGTGCAAGAGGAACTCAGGGAGTCACTTGGGACAACGACAGGCTTTACGCCACTTACGATGAGCTCCTATACAAACATGAAAGAAACCGTGGACTCGAGGAAAGACAAGAGGCTAACACGTTTAGATCTTCCCAGATAAGCAGAAGAAAACTTGAACAGTCACGCTTCTTTCTTACGGCTAACAGTATTGGTCCAGAAACCACATTGTATGGAACCCCTCGTAT
Source organism: Verrucomicrobiales bacterium (assembly GCA_013911195.1). Classification (GTDB taxonomy): domain Bacteria; phylum Verrucomicrobiota; class Verrucomicrobiia; order Verrucomicrobiales; family DEV007; genus EC70. The sequence continues at coordinate 2,963 of JACETS010000152.1, forward strand.
GACAATGTGGCCTACCTATACAAATACTGGAAGGAACACCTATTTTGATAACTTAATTGTTTTTATTTCCTCACTAGGCACAAACAAAAGAAAATATTACTATCAAAGAAACAGTAGTGGTAGTCGTCACAACGAAAATTACGGCAACGCGAATGGGCATAATCTTCAGTTGTTAGACAATTACTTAGTTAATCTCATTTCACAAAGCAACCAGATCCCTGGATACGGTGGCTCTCTAGGAAGAAAGTATGGTTCTGGTCCTTATCAGGATGGTAAACAAATTCTTACTCAGTGCTGGGATTATGTGAGGACCACCAACCTCAATGACCCTTATAACAATGACCAGTACACTGCCAGAGGAAATGCAACTGGCCATGGTCAAGTTGCCGGATGCTGCCTTTGTGGAGGTACATCACCGCACCAAGTCAGGTGGGACAAACCTTATCTTAAATTCCCAAGGGGTTTTGGTCGACTACCAACCTTAACTGAGGTCGCTTTGGTTTTTAAAGCTACTGGCCAGCGCTCCGAGGATGGACAAGCTCAGGGTAATTCTCAAGGGCTCCCCCCTGGAGGCGTAAACATTGAGGTCGGATTACTTCTCGAAACATTTTGCCCAAGTCATGGATTCACTAAAATGGTTCCAAAAACATCACTTCAGGTTGTAGGAGGCCGTTTTGGCAACCAAGACAAAGAGCCTGCGGCGATCAGTATTAATGGTGTTAGCATTGGAAATCTTATTCCTCGAGGCAGAGGAAATAACATTGCCATTAGTGAAACCAATATGAACACTAAGGGCTTTAGAGGATGGGGTGCTCATGGAGGACCTCGTCAACATGCTGGTCAAGGAAGAGCTCTGTTCTGGACACCCGATGGAAACAATGCGGGTGGAGGTGTTCCAGTTGGTGGATCTGGTCAGTTAAGAGTCCAAATACAAGGTGGACCTGACCGGCAACCTGCCTCTGAGCCTGACATGAGAGTTGTTTTATATGATGAGCAAGGCGGTGCACAAGGTAAAGATGTTAACAACCTTATCCAAGTCTTTGAAATTGACTTCCCTAATGAATTCACCATACCAATGCCAAGGTACGACAATAGAGACACCTGGAAACAAACTGTCTCTAAGGCAAGAAGTAACCCTGAGAGACTCATTGGTCCTGGCACTGTAGTCAGGTCTCTAGTGGTGAGTCACAGTGACTTCAGGCTGCTTGGTGCGAAGCGAGTCATTGAGAATCATGTTTTCCAGCCGCATCCAAAGTTTAATTCCAATGACCGACACGCTCACAGTCTAGTTGATCCTGACGGTTACAAATACACCGGCTTCACAAATGAGAGGGAATTTGTTGTTGGTGCAGGTTATTCAAATACTGCGACGCCAGACTTCCCAATTTCACCTGAAAATCCAAACTTTTTTGTTGATGTTAGAGGAAATCCAAGAACCGACTACAAATTTTCGGTTGATCCTATGATCACCGGAGACTGGGACAATGGAATAGCCATGCAGATGGATGGCCCTTACGTCAACCGTGGTGATGATGGAAACAGAGTCAGCGGAAACAGAAACCCTTATTTCGATGAAAAAGCGCTATCTGCCGCAGACGTCACCAACAAAGCAAACTTCTCACCAAACAGAGTCATTTGCGGACCTGGAATGTACGGGTCAATGTCGAGTGGAGTTCAGGAAGGAATACCTTGGAGGACCTTACTTTTCAGACCTGATCCATTGCACTTTGGAGCCGCTGACCAACCTAACCCTGGAGATCCACCGGATCACCTTTGGATGGACCTTTTTTGGATGCCCGTTGTTGAGCCTTATGCCATTTCAATGCCTGCCGCGACTAGAGGTAAAATCAATATGAACACACAAATAGTTCCTTTTGATTACATTAAGAGAAACACTGCTATGCACGCATTAATGAAAGCCGAAAGGGTTCTCGCTATACCAACGAATGCAGGAAGCAAATACAAAGAGCAAAACGGTGGTTCTGATTCTTGGAGACGCAAGATTGATGCTTACGAAACCCTCAAACAGTGGGAGGATAAGTATAAAGAGAATAGACTTTTCCGCTCACCTACAGAGATTTGTGAAATGTATCTTGTCCCTGAAGGAGAAACACTAGGAACAAAGAGTGGTAAAGATTACCCTAAGATGCGCCAGTTCTGGGAAAAGCATAGGCTCACAGGAGACAATACAAAAGAACGTCCCTATGCGAATATGCAGCCAAGACTCACCACCAAATCAAATGTCTTCAAAGTCCATATGATTGTCCAGACACTAAGAAAAGCAAAGAGCACACCACCAGATATCGTCGATCCTGACAAGGATAAACCTACTGGCACATGGCGTGGATCTGCTCTAATTGAACGCTTCATTGATCCTAGTGACAATAAAATACCGGACTACTTCAATGATCCAAATATGACCAAGCCATCACTTGAAGAGTTCTACAACTACAGAGTGCTTCACGTTAAACAATTTGCTCTATAGGAGTATATCAACTTAAAAACAAAAAAGGGTCTTCAATTGAAGGCCCTTTTTTTATGAACTTAATTCTACTGCAGAAGAATTAGGATCAAGGAAAAAACTCCAGCTTTTGTGATAATGATTGTCACTTCCCTTTTTAAATCCAACTAAAGGCCTCCAGCGAGGAGCTACTGGTTTTTTAAAAGGCTGCATTCCTGACTCACGTGGCAGTTTGTTTCCTTTTCTCGTATTACATTTAATACAAGAAGTCACCACATTCTCCCAATTAGTTTCTCCACCCTTATCCTTTGGAAAAACATGATCCAAATTTAAGTCACGCGAATCAAATTTCTTTTTGCAATACTGGCAGACATAATCATCTCTCTGAAAAATGTTGTCTCTGGAAAACTTAATTTCCTTTTTGGGTAATCGATCGAAAGACGAAAGAACAATAATTGAGGGCAAACAAAAACGACTTGATACAGTTCCGACCACGGGCCAATCATCCGGCTGCTCCTCAACTCCTAACCATGATTCAAAATCATAAGTCGCAAATCTTTCTTCACCAAACATCCCGACCGCTTGAGCATGACCAAGAAAAAGAAGACCGATTGCCCTTTTTGCAGAGCACATATGAACAGGCTGCCACAAACGATTGAGGACCAAAACCTTGTTTTCTATTGCGCTATTCATTCAATATACAACAATAAATACTAAAATTTGGATGTTTTTTGCAATAAAGATATTGTTAAGAAATGTTTATTTTTAAGTGAAAATTTTAGTATTTTGATTTTATTTTTATATTTTTTTAAAACAAATTTAGAATAGCCTATATATTCC
>JACETS010000153.1 GCA_013911195.1 Verrucomicrobiales bacterium
GTATTAGACTTTATATACTCTGGTGAATGGTATGATATGACTGATGGAAATGGCTACTCGCTAACACCCGTGATGAGTAAAAATCAGAGTCTGGCGCTTGCAAGCGAGAAAGGTTGGCGACCGAGTAGAGATGTTGGTGGGTCACCTGGAAATGATTCAGATCATTTTTTCGGATGGGTATGGAAAAATTTTAGTAATTCTTCTGCGCTTGATTCAAATATTTCGGGTGCATTTGAGGATCCGGATATGGATGGATTAACTAATATTGTCGAATATGCTCTTTCCTGCGACCCTTTATCTAAAGAGCTTAATTACTTTGAAGATCTAGTTGATGTTGAAGGAGAAACTTACTTAACATTTACATATAGTTCTAACTTGGATGCTCCTAATATTGATGTGGTTTTGCAGTTTAGTAGAGATTTAAAACTCTGGTCCGATGCAAATTCTATAACGGTTCCTTATATTTTAAATGCTGTGGATGATGGAAAAAAAGAGGTTACAGTAATAACTAAAAACCCAATCTCAAATATTGGGCCCCAATATTTTCGCCTCAATATTAAACGATCTTAAAATTCGATTTCTATCTCATAAAAAATGCCACAAAAATTTCCTATTACTGAAATTATTAGACATCGCAGAACCGTAAAGCCTGCGCTAATGGACCCTGATCTGGAGGTGCCCGAAGAATTAATTAATGAGTTGCTAGAAAATGCTAACTGGGCGCCTACTCATGGGTTCACCGAGCCATGGAGGTTTACAATTTTCTCCGGCGAAAATCGTCTTCTTCTCGGAAAAAAATTACAGTCTCTGTATAGTGAACTGACTCCTAAAGATTCGTACCGCGAGGATAAATTTGAAAAGTTAGGTCAGAATCCAACACTTGCTCCATTAGTAATTGCGATTTGTATGAAGAGAGGGGCTAATCCTAAAATCCCTGAAATTGAAGAAATTGAAGCGGTCGCTTGTGCTGTCCAAAACATGCATCTTACTGCAGCAGCGGCCGGCTTAGGTGCTTTCTGGTCTTCACCGCCTATTTTAGATTCTGAGGGCATGAGAACATTTTTAGACTTAGATCTTCAGGACCACTGTTTGGGCTTATTCTATCTCGGTTGGCTTAAAGAGGGGCAAGAATGGCCAAAAAGCTCAAGATCTCCGATTAATGATAAGGTGATTTGGTTTGATAACGAGGATAAATGATTATTTGAAGATTTTTAATAATCTATGATATTTGAATCTTGAAGTACCTGAGACAGTCGCTCAATGACATAATTTCGTTGAGAGGAAAGTCCGGACACCTCAAGGCAGCATCGCCGCATGAAAATGCGGGAAGTTGATGGCTAAAGCCTCAGCTTACGGAAAGTGTCGCAGAAAATATACCGCCTCTTTTGGCATTAGCTGAATTAGGTAAGGGTGAAATGGCGAGTTAAGAGCTCACCGCCCCAAGGGTAACTGAGGGGGCATGACAAACCCCGTGCGGTGCAAGACAGAACAGGGAAAACGGGTTGCCTGCCCGGCCTCTAACGAGATGATCCCGGGTAATAGTCGCAGCATGGTTCGCCCAGCTCCTGTTTACAGGAAGATAAATGGCTGTCACCTAGCTGGTCTTTGGCTGGTTAGGATACAGAATCCGGCTTATGAGGGTGCTTCCTTAAATAAAAGTGTCCTGGCCGCCTAATCCGCGGTCAGGACAAACCTTACTCAACAAAGGCTTGGAATGATCCCATTCTTGCACTAATGATGATGAGATTTCGATTATGATTATTACTCCAAAAATTAGAGGTTTTATTTGTACAACCGCTCACCCCGATGGTTGTGAATCTCATGTCCGACAGCAGGTCGAATACGTGAAGCGACAATCTCCATTAGAATATTCACCAAAAAAAGTTTTAGTTATTGGTTCTTCAACTGGTTATGGCTTGGCTTCTCGAATCGTTCCTGCATTTGCCGGTGAGGCCGACACCTTAGGAGTCTTTTTTGAAAGACCTGCTAACGAGAGAAAGTCAGCTAGTTCCGGCTGGTATAATAGTGCGGCCTTTGAAAAAATGGCAAAGGATAAAGGTCTCTATGCAAAGAGCATTAACGGAGATGCTTTTTCTGATGAGATAAAAAATAAAACCATTCAGGAAATTAAGAATCATATGGGTCAGGTGGACTGTGTGATTTACTCGCTGGCATCTCCAAGAAGGCAAGATCCTAAATCAGGAGATATTTATAAGTCCTGCCTAAAACCTATAGGTCAAACCTATACTCAAAAAACTGTTAATACTGACAAAGCCGAAGTAGAAGAGATTACGATCGAGCCGGCGACTGATGACGAGATTAATCAAACTGTTAAGGTAATGGGAGGAGAGGACTGGGAGTTGTGGATGGATGCATTAGGTGAGGCTGATGTTTTAGCGCCTTCGGTAACTACCATAGCCTATTCTTATATTGGCCCTGAACTCACATGGTCAGTTTACAAGGATGGAACAATTGGTAGGGCAAAAATTCATTTGGAAGAGAGCTGTCAAAGAATTAATCAAAAGATAGCTGCTGATGGAGGACGGGCGTTTGTATCAGTTAACAAAGCTGTAGTGACACAGGCAAGTTCTGCAATTCCTGTTGTCCCGCTATATATCAGTGTGCTTTTCAAAAAAATGAAAGAAGAGGGTATTCATGAGGATTGTATAGAGCAAATCTATCGCCTTTTTTCAGATAGATTGACCGAGGATCCTCAGCTTGATAGTGATGGCCGCATAAGAATTGATGATTGGGAAATGCGGGAAGATATACAACAGTGCGTTGCGGATACTTGGCAAAAAATAAGCACCGACAACCTTTCAGAAGTATCAGATTTTGAAGGTTACCAAAGCGATTTTCTAAAACTTTTTGGATTCGGTCTTTCTGATGTTAATTATGATGCCGAAACTGACCCGATCAGAGAAATTGATTTGGTACAGTAAATAAGAAAACTCCTTGTTAATATGGTGAATGAAATCAAAAGATTGATCAAATCTTTTGGCCATGCTCTCAAGGGGCTTAAATTTCTTTTTTCAAGTCAAAGAAATGCAGTCATTCACCTTCTCTTGATGTTTTGCGCGATTGTGATGGGCTTTATGTTACAAATTTCTAACTCAGAATGGATCATGATTATTTTGTGCTCTGCATTAGTGATAGCTGCAGAAGCTTTCAATACGGCTCTTGAAAAAATGGCTGATGCGATTCATCCTGATAAAAATGATGGAATAGGTAATGCCAAAGACTTGGCTGCCGGCTCAGTACTCATAACGGCGATTGCAGCTCTCATCGTAGGCATTATAATATTTCTTCCTAAACTGTATTCATGGGTCAACTCGATTTAGCTCAATCATTAACAGCTTTGATAGGTGAGAATAAGATTTCCACCTCTCAACCTGATATTGAAGCTCATAGCATCGATAAATGGCTAGTCAGCCATCCTCCTGATGTAGTTGTTTTTGCGGAGTCTACCGAAGACGTAGTCCGTGTGATGAGATTTGCTTATGAGAATAAAGTGCCGGTCACTACACGCGGTGCTGGAGTCGGATATGTTGGGGGTGCGGTTCCAATCCACGGAGGAATTGTTCTTTCGGTTGCGAGAATGAATCAAATTAAAGAAATTAATCCTGAGGATGGTGTTGCTGTCGCTGAGCCTGGTGTGATAACCGGCGATTTACAGGAAAGAGTCAAAGAGTTGGGATACTTTTATCCACCTGACCCCGCCAGTCTTAAGGAGTGTAGTCTCGGAGGAAATGTTGCAACCAATGCCGGTGGACCTCGATGTCTTAAATACGGAGTAACGAGGCATTATGTTTTAGGTCTTGAAGTGGTTTTGTCAGACGGTTCTGTTGTTCGGTTGGGTGGTCGATGTCATAAAAATAAAACGGGCTTTGATTTGATTGGAATGTTTGTTGGATCAGAAGGTCTGCTTGGGATAGTGACAGAAATTACCTGTCGGATCATACCAAACCCTCCTGCAAGAGCTATGGTTTCATGTACTTTTTCAAGTTTTTCGGAGGCAGCGACAGTCGTACAAAAGATTCTTGGATCAGGGTATTTACCTGCCGCCCTTGAGATTGCTGACAGATTTACTCTACAAGCAGCCCGTAATCATGTTGGATCTGATATGATTCCAGAGGGAAATGCCTTTCTTCTTGTTGAGCTCGATGGTCAAGAAAAGTCTGTAGGGATAGAAGTCGAATCACTCTCGGAATTAATTCAAGAGAATGGAGCAATGACCCTCGACTTTGCGAAGGACGAATCTGGATGTGATGATATTTGGGAAATTCGAAGAGCTTTTAGTTATAGTTTAAGAGCGACTGGGTTAACTAAGCTTAATGAGGATATTGTTGTGCCTCGAGGAAGACTCGTTGATCTGGTAAAATTTTGTGAAGATTTACAGAGAGACATTAATATGCCTATTGCCTGTTTTGGTCATGCAGGAGATGGTAATATTCATGTTAATGTGATGGTAGAGGACATTCACATTGAGGATAACCGTGTACGTTCAGATGAAGCCTTGGATCGACTATTTAAAAAAGTTATCAGTATGGATGGAGTTGTTAGTGGAGAGCATGGAATTGGAATTGCTAAAAAGAAGTGGTTTGAAGAGGCATTAAATCAAGGGGCTATAGATTTGCACAAAAGGCTTAAAGATGTCCTTGATCCAAAATCCGTACTTAACCCTGGTAAGTTTTTATAATTAATAACAATCTAAAATAATGAAGGAATTTTTATTAGTACTCATCTTATTTCCGCTTCAATCATTTGTATCCGCTTTTGAGATTGATGCTTTATCATTCAATATTCGTTTCGATACTTCTAAAGACGGAGAAAATGCTTGGCCGAAAAGGAAGGAAATGGTTGGGCAATGGGTTAAATCTGAATCACCGGATGTGATAGGATTACAGGAAGCTCTCAGGCATCAGATCGATGATATTAAAAAAGTAGCAACTGCTTATTCTGAATATGGTGTTGGAAGAGATGACGGTAAGAGTCGAGGCGAACATTGTACAATCCTGTATCTTAAAAAACGATTTAGTTTGGACAAAAGTGATTGCGGTACATTTTGGTTTAGTGATACCCCAGAAAAAGTCGCCTCAAAGTCATGGGGAAATGAGATACCACGAATTTGCACTTGGGCCAGATTCATTGAGAAGAATACCGACAAGGGATTTTACGTATACAACGTTCATTATGACCATCGGAGTCAACCCAGCCGACTTGGAGCGTCAGAATTAATTATTCAAAGAATTTCCAAAAGGAAACGATCCAATGAACCGATTATTTTGATGGGTGATTTTAACGCTAGTGAAAATAACCCAGCGATTAAAATATTTAAAGATGAGCCATTAAATCTGGTCGATACTTTCCGAGTTGTTAAACCTGATGAAAAAATGGTGAAAACTTTCCACGGTTTTAGGGGTGGCTCATTCAGCGGTGGAAAGATTGACCATGTTTTCATGCTTCCAAAAATGGGCAAAGTCAGTTCAGCTGAAATCGTCCGCTTTAACAAAGAAAAGAGATATCTATCCGATCATTATCCTGTCAGAGCAAAGCTCAGTTTCATTACCGACTGATTTTCAGCGATTTATGTTGAAATAATCAACATACTTGGCATAAAAAATGCTTCTTATACTTAGTAATTAGGTGCTTAGCGCCTACTCTGTTAAACCTATAACCTACTAAAAATGAAGAACTTAATGAAGCCCTTCTGGGCTACTCTATTGTTGGTGCTGTCTGCACCACTCGCTCTTGCTGAAGAAACTACTGTCGATCAGGCCGTAGGAGCAGCAAATACCTCATGGATCATGACGGCAACCGCCTTGGTCCTTTTCATGACCCTACCGGGCCTCGCTCTCTTTTACGGAGGACTTGTTCACAAAAAAAATGTCCTTTCCGTTCTCATGCATTGTTTTGCAATGGCGTGTATTCTAAGTGTTGTTTGGCTAGTTGCTGGTTACTCTCTTGCTTTAGAGGGGAGCGGTGGATGGATTGGAGACCTTTCCGCAATCTTTGGGAAGGGATTAGATGGTAGTGATTCTGGTGGCTCTGATATACCTGGTATTTTGACCTTTGCATTTCAAATGACTTTTTTCATCATTACACCAGCCCTTGTTGTGGGTACATTCGTTGAAAGAGTTAAATTTTCGGCAGTCATGCTTTTTGCCGTTCTCTGGGGGCTATTCTGTTACGCTCCAATTTGCCATATGGTATGGGATTCAGA
>JACETS010000154.1 GCA_013911195.1 Verrucomicrobiales bacterium
TGAAGCATTGGCCGTGTTGTCCCCCCATTGGGATCTACCAAGAAATATATCATTGTCGACAAGGCCCGATAGATCATTGTTCGTTGTTCCTGCTTTTACCTCTTCACCGTTTTTATATACTGTGACTTGTGTCTCACCATTTGGGCCTCCTACATCATTAATAGTTACCACCCAGTGAACCTGTTCATCAAATGGGTTCGTTGGGGCCCCTCCAAAATCTTGAAGTGTCATGTTAGATTGGGCATTCCAACGTAATTCATTTTGATTTATGTTTGTCCCTCTACTGAAAGACATGTGCATTACATTGTTTGTTGATGATCCTATGCTAAAGACCCTAGACCAGTTTTGGCTTGAATATTGAGTGGACCAAGTTTCAATCGTTGCGTTAGTAAGTGGGCTGAGAAGGTTTGATGGTAACATTACATAGTCACTGTCATTTTGACCTCCACCTGTCAGTGTGACGCGACCTTCTTCTACAAATCCGTCATTGCCTCCTGAATCTACTATTGAACCATTTTCTCCTCCTATAGAGTCAATTAAGGTTGTGCCGGCACCGCCAACCTCATCAAAAGTCCATTGGTGAATCATTTTGGCTTGGCCAATCATATAAACGGTTAACTCTTGCTGACTAGTAGTGCCTTCGCTGTCTGTTGCGGATATCGTATAGATTGTGGTTTCTTCAGGAGTAACTTCTATTTCACTAAGATCACTAACATCTCCAATGTCTTCATCAATTGATATTGATTCTGCGCCACTAATGTCCCAAGTAAGTATAACGGAATCACCCTCATTGATAGGATTTGCCGATGCTTTGAATGAGGAAATTCTTGGGCCACCTTTACCAAATTTACCACGATCTATATCATAGCTTTGCTCAACATCGCTAAGAGACAGCGTGTAATCGAAAACCTTAATCTTTGCAATGCTCATTTCAGCAGAAAGGTCGTCGGTTCTGGTGCCGTTATTTTCATTTTGATTACCTATTATTATCGGGAGAGGATTTCCAACATTGTCTGTGGGGTGTGTATTAAAAATTGGGCCATCATTTTCAGAATTTGATAAAACCCCATCAACGTAAATCGCACGTTCATTTGAAGTTCCATTGTATGTAAGAACTAGATGGTGCCATTCGTTAGTAGAGGGATTTCCACCACCAGTTTGAAATGGCATGTCGGCTGATCCTCCCCAGCCACCTAGAGCCCCCCAAGTGGCATGATTTCCATAGAGCATAGAAAAATTGGTAGCATCAGGGCCACCTCTACGTCCCCAAGCAATAATAGTTTCTTCGGCTGGGACTGTCTCATTCCATACCCAGGCTTCTATTGAGCGATCCGCACTGCCTGATAACGGTGTTGAATCAGGTCCTACATACCAATCACCAAAACCATCAAGAGTGACAGCGTTTACTCCATCAACATTTTCTACATTAGGAACATCTAATTCAGCTTCAAAGTCTCCAGCTAGTGATCCCTCATTGATTATGTTTGATAGTGGGCCTGTATCCAATTTTGTTATGTCGATATCCACTAAAGCACCTCCATCGGCTACTCTAATGGTGATGGATTCAGATTGAGTCATTCCATTAGAGTCAGTTGCTGATATTGTGAAAATGGTCGTTTCTTCAATGGTGACATCTATTTCTTCTATATCAGAAACATCACCGATATCGTTATCTATGGATATAGTCTCCGCGCCATCAATTTCCCATGTAAAGGTTACAGTTTCATCTGGGCCGACCGTATTTTCTGAAGCTTCAAACGAAATGATTTCAGGTCCGCCTTTCCCAAATTTAATTTTATCTAAGTTGAAGCTATCTAAAACATCACTTTCTGTTAATACAGTGTCATGAACTTTTATTTTTGCGATACTGAGATCAGCAGACAGGGCGTCGGTTCGTGTTCCGTTAGGCTCATTTTGGTTGCCAATAACCATAGGCAGGGCTAAACCGCTGTCATCAAACTCATGTGTATCAAAAAAAGAGCCATTGTTTTCACTGTTGGTAAGTTCGCCATCAACATAGATCGATCTTTCGTTTGATTGGCTATTATATGTAAGAACCATATGATGCCATTCATTTGGCTCAGGAGCTCCACCTCCAGGGTAAAATGGCATGTCTGCATTACCACCCCAAGCCCCAAGGGCGCCATAGCTTGGATGATTTCCATATAGCATAGAAAAATTGGATGCATCAGGTCCGCCTCTACGTCCCCAAGCAAATATCGTTTCTTCTGAAGGAACAGAAGGATTCCATACCCATGCTTCAACGCTCCTGTCGGTATTGCCCGTTAATAGCGAGGCGTCAGGGCCGATATACCAGTCATTATTACCGTCCAGAGTTACAGCATTGACACCATCCACAGTTTCAATACTTGGAATATCAAACTCAGCTTCAAAATCTCCTTCAAGGCTTCCTGTATTTAATATTGTTTCTGCTGGTCCAGATTCTTCATCAGTAAGATCTATGTCAATCAAGATATCTGAAAAAACTAACCCATTGAGAGGTAATGATAGAGTAATTAAGATACCTGTGAGTATTTTAAATGGAGTTTTCATTACCAATATATTATCAGTAATTGACTTATAATAAAAGTTTTTTCTAATTCTCTATCACCTATTCATTTGTTTGTTATCAAATTAATATGAGATCACAAATCTATCTTTATTCTTAGGTACAATTGAGTTTGTTTCTTTAGAGTCTGGCCAGATTATATTTATTTTTTTTCCGATCAATGATTTAGGAATGTTTATTAGATTTGATGATTGAGATAAATAGCCCCCAGATGATTTTATGGTTCGAGTGAAGATTTTATTTTTCTCATAACTTATGATGACCTTTGCTCCTATTGCATTTGGGTTATTAGGGGTTCCATTTAATTGTAATTTTATATTTCGCTTCCCCGCGATTAGTGAATTCACGGAGTATGAATGAACTGGACCATCGTTAGTAGTTATGAGAATCTCATCAAAGCCGTCATTATCAAGATCCCCCCACGATGCCGCTTTGCTATCACCAGGTAATACTACCCCACTATCTTCTGCATTTAGTGGAGTGAAATTTCCTTCTCCATCTCCGATTAAAACTAGGCTTAAGGCATTGTCCATAGGTCTAGTTTCGATTTGTGGACTATAGAAATTTTGAGCAAGAAAAATATCAACATTTCCATCTGAATTAATATCCTCCGTTATAATGCCGAAAGAAGGTGAGAGTTGAGCCAAATTTGGAAGAGGTTTGAAGGTGAAATCTAATTTTTCTCGGGTTGAATTGTTAATGAAAACTCCAGTCGTTAATGTGTTGGCCTCAAGCTTGATAGAAGTGTCAATTCTATTAGATGTATATAATTCCGCCAATGAAGCAGTTGCAAAATTATGAAAGGTTTTCATTTTTTCTTTTAGAAATGGCATTGCATTACTTGAACAGCTAAATCCTCTATGGGGGAGGCATTGGCCATTTTCGAATTTGGCTTCTAAGATTTCTTGATCCCCATCCGCATCAAAGTCACCATAAAAAAGCAGTTCAGGCTTATCGATTGATGCTTTGTATTTTGTGTTTAGTCCAAAATTTGTGACGATCAAATCAAAATCTCCGTCGTTATCTATATCTAATGATTCAATTCCGTTCCACCATCCCGTTAATTTAGTCTTACCGAAGCTAGTCTCTATCAACTTACCCTGCTTATTTAGATAAACGCTTACTGGTCCCCACTCATGAGTGATAATAAGATCTTGCCAATCATCACCATTGATGTCGGTCCAAATTGATGATGTGACAAGACCAGATTTGCTTAATGAGTTTGAAGTTTTCAATGTAATATCGTTAAATTTTCCACTTCCATCATTTTCAAGCAAGACCGACTTAGGAGTTATTGGATACTTTCCTGGTACAGAACGACCACCAATGTAGAGATCAAGATCTCCATCCTTATCAAAATCACATGATGAGATAGAGGAGCCACTATTATAAATATTTGGAACTAATTGAGTTTGAGATTTTGTAAATTGTCCTTTCCCGTTTCCTAAATAAAGACGATCCTTGTATCTAATATGTTCTGGAGGGGCTTCAACACTCCCGCTAACTACATATAGGTCTAAATTGCCATCTCCGTTGGCTTCGAAGAAAAGTGCTCCCATGTCTTCGCAGCCAGCTTCAGAAATGGCGGGGGTGAATGGTATTTCTTTAAGCCTGCCTTTGCCATTATTTAATAGGAGTCTTCCTATTGATCCAGTGCTGCCACCGAGAAACAAGTCTTCGTCACCATCATTATCGACATCACCTCTTGCTAGTCCTGGTCCTAATTGAGAAAGTTTATTCGGTAACAAAGGTTGCAGTCTGAAGTCGGGAAAAGGTTGTTCCCAATGATTACTTATATCACGAGTATGTTCTGATTTCACAAATAGTGTAGATTTAACTTTTTCTTCGATGATATTTTTCTTGGAGGCATTCTCAGGTTCTACAAATGAGTAGTGATGATTGATTTTTATATCTTCAGTTCTGGTTATGGCCCCATTGGGCCAGTGGATTTCGAGAAATTCTATTGTCGTTTTGTCACCTAATCCAAAATGTATTAGGTTGTCGTCAGTCGATGAAAAGCCTCTTTGTGTATGATTTTCACGGATTTGTATACCATTGCTTGTTTTTAATTTAACTCTTGCTCCAATGGCATTTGAATTCTTGGTTTTGCTTTTGAGTCTTAATGTGAGTCTTTTTCCGTTTGCCAAATTTTCATAAACGGAAACTGGTTTGTCGAGGTTGGTGATTATTAAATCAAGATCTCCATCTGAATCTAGATCAGCTTTGGATGTTCCATATGCCATTGAAAGTTCATCTAATCCCCAAGTTTTAGATGTATCTTTGAATTTAAGGTCCCCCATATTCTTAAAGCATAAATTTTTCTCAGGTCTAGTTGGTGAGTTCTCAAATAAGGACCATTCAGTCTGTTTAATAAGTAATTCCTCAGTTATTGGTTTGTCAGAATTATTGAAATTTCTGCTGATTCCATTGCTGACAAATGTATCAACTAGACCGTCTTCATCGAAATCAGATAGTTTTACTGACCACGACCAATCAGTACTAGATAATTTTGAAAGGAATGCAGTATCCAAAAAACGATTCGCTTTACCTGTGTTAACAAACATGCAATTTCTCATGTGCTGTGGTGGGTCAGCAATTAGCATGAACTGGTTGTTTGCCCCCATAGTACCCATTGAAGTTTTTGACTTGTAGTGCGTCGTTCCCGCCATATCGACAACAAACAAATCCAATAAACCGTCGTTGTTAATATCAGCAGAATCAGCACCCATACTGAACCATGGTACATGTGGTAAGTATTGTTTTGTTATATCTGAGAATGTTCCATTTCCATTATTACGGTATAAAAAATCCTGCCCTTCAAAATCATTAGCAATATAAATATCTTGGTGCCCATCGTTGTTAAAATCCCACCATGTTACAGAGTTGCCTTGCCAAGGTTTTGAGTTGATGCCGGCCTCTATAGTGACGTCTCTAAATGTGCCGTTATCGTTGATCATGAGATAATCACGAGCTCCTGCTGTATCTAGTTTAAAACCGTTTGTTGAATTGAGATTAACTTGAAAGTATTTGCTAAAATTAGGGAGTACTTGGTATGTGCCATCTTTAAGGACCGTAGGTGGTTTTTCTGGTTTGCCTCCATTACGATAAAATCTATGACCTAGTAAGTAGGCGTCCAAATCTCCATCATTATCATAATCTGCGAAGGCAGCGTTAAGTATTGCACCATTAATATCTAAACCAAATTGTTGTGCCTTATCGACAAATAAACCCTTGCCATCATTAATAAAAAGTTGGTTAGGGGATCCATAATTACATGCATAAATGTCTAAGTCGCCATCTCCATCAATGTCCACGATTGGTGCTCCTGCTGTCCAGTTTTGACCACCTGTTAGATTAGCTTTAATGGTATTATCCTCAAATATCCAATTTCCCTTGTTAAGGTAAATTTTGTTTGGTCCTGGGCCATTAGCTATAAAAACATCTGTAAGCCCATCATTATTAACGTCTCCCGCGGAAGCGCCGCCGCAAGCGAATGCACTGACATAAATTCTCTTTAATGGATGCGATATATCAATAGGAAGAACTAAGTTAATTCCTGATTTTTCTGGATTAACTTTTCTGAAAAGTTTGGAATCTGAGGGTTTTCTATCTGGAAGCGGTACGATTGATTCTGCTTTATTA
>JACETS010000155.1 GCA_013911195.1 Verrucomicrobiales bacterium
TATTAGTTTCGCTAAGGTAGTCGAAGGGAACAGGTTCCTCGTAAAAAGAGAATCCATTTTCTTCTAATATTTTACCTACTTTAATAGCTTTCTTAACAGAGGTGTAGGAGCTATTAGCATCAGCATATAGGGTGCATCGCTTTCCTAAGGATTCAGCCACTTTAGGTATTAATTTTTCCGTCCTCATTGGAATTGAATCAACAACTTTCATGCGTCCTCCAATTTTAATCTTCAATGCTTTTGCGTTAATGCTATCCACTGATTTTATGATGCGCCTTAAAGATTCTTCTGCATTCTTTGAACGATGATTGTTAGCAATATAAAGATCAATTTTATTACGTTTTTGTCCACCTAACAAATTTGCTGCCGAAAGTTTTGCGGTTTTTCCTAACAAATCTAGGATGGCAAACTCAGCCGCTGCGACTTGAACCCAAAACAATTGTCCCTGCATTTTGTAATTACTTCCGGAGAGGAATATTTGATCTACTAATCGATCAATTTTGCGAGCATCTTTGTTACGCATGAAGGGTGCTATGACTTTAGTGAAAACAGACTGGCTTAATTCTGTTTTACTGGGATGACCCACCGACCATCCTTCTATCCCGTCTTTTGACCTAGCGCGAATGAACCAGTTTTTATCCCGTTTAAACATGCTGAGGGATTCAATGATTACTGGATTGGGAAGGTTATCTTTTTTAATGAAAGGTTTGAAGTTTTCAATTGTATCTTCGGGATTACTTGAATCTTGAGATAAAGTGTTCATCAGCATTGCAGACAATGAAATGCTCGTTGATGAGATGAACTTTCGCCGGTTGATGGATTGCATTCTGATATGATAAGATGGGAGTGAAGGGTTATAAAGAAAGATCAAAAACCAGTCCCTTCATATAATGATTCTTGAAATTATTGATTCATTTTTTTCATTGGTTGGTCTGTGACTCTTGAACAACGAAGTAAGTAAGGACAATTTATGCATTCACATCGCCCCGGTGTAAGTGAGATGACAAAGTATGACAAAGTTGGCTCGGTCCTATCAAATTCCTCCTGGGCGTAATAATGTATATCTTTACTTGAGGATAAAAAGGCATGGAGAATAGCGTGCCATGAAATTGAGAATTACTTCGATGTACCTATAAATTAGTTATAATTATAGAGATAACTATATTGGGTTGCGCAGAGATTTGAATTTGCGTATAAGTAATTAGTTGAGCTGTTGATGAGTTTGTATGTCTTAAAGAAAGTTTGTTTAAAAATTTCCAATTTCTTTGGAATAAGAAACAATTCTCAACGTAAATTTGGAGTCACAATTCTTCTCTTTTTAGTGGCTTCTATCACTGCTAATGCTGAAAAAATTTCTGACTTTGGCAAAGATATTAAACCCATATTTCAAAACTATTGTTATGATTGTCACGGTTTGAAAAAAACCAAAGGGAAGGTTGATCTGACTAACTACAACACCTGGAGCGATCTCGAAAAGAATCCAGAACTCATTGAGAAGTTGATTGATGTTTTGGATAAAAATGAAATGCCTCCCGAGGAGAATAAACAACCAAGCAATGATCAACTGAAACTTGTTTCTCTAGGTCTTGATAAGGCTTTTAAAAATGCGACGGCTGCACGTAATGAGTCGGTAGTTCCAGTTCGTCTAAGAAGAATGAACCGTTTTGAATATGGTAACGTGGTAAGGGATCTCTTTGATTTAGAGTCATGGGTATATTCGATTAACGACAGAATTATTCGTGATCACAATAACTACTTTAGGCCCGAAACAGGCAAAATGCCTGACGTTGCTAGGGTGGGTAACCGAATTATGGGGTTGCAGCAAATGCTTGAGAATCGTTTGTTCGGTGTGCAGGCATTTCCAAAAGATCCGCCTGCAGAAAATGGCTTTAATAACCGGGGTGATCACCTCAGTATGACGCCTACTCTCATGAAGGCTTTTCTGGAGCTTAGTCGTTCAGTTTTAAATGCGAACAATTTCGATAAGAATTGCCGTGCCTGGAATGATCTATTTCAAGATCCCGCTCAGAAACCAAACCAATCAAAATTTGGTTCTATTAATGTTGATAAATCAGTCGAGACCAAGAGTACAGGATTGACTATAAGTGCCTGGATACGACCGACGAAGACGACTGATGAGTGGCAAACAATCGTTCGCCGTGAAGACGCTTGGCGACGTCAGTTATTATCCATCGGAAAAAGCGATGGAACTTGGGGGCTTTGGATGGGTGCAGGTATTGGTGGCAAATATGTTGAGTTTGGAGCTCCATTCAAGGCTAGTATTCTTGGTGATGGAGACTGGCATCACGTAGCCGGCACTTATGATGGTAAAGAAATAAAACTCTATGTTGATGGGGAATTGATTGGAAATAAGGCTATAGCTGGTGAGTTATATAATCAGAGTAGGCAGCCAATGAGTATTGGATCCTATAAGAATGGTTCTTACGAGAGGGAGTCTTTCCATGGTGGTTTAAATGATATCCGTGTCTTCAGGTCTGGATTGAGTCAGTCGCAAGTAAAGGAATTAAAGAATGGAAATAAGGAAGTTGCCCTAGCGACAATGGTCGGTAGTTGGAGAACTGAGGTAGAGGAGGAGCCTCAATTATCCGAACCTGTTGAAAAAATTGCTCATGAACGCATTGAGAAATTTTTGTATAGAGCCTTTAGGTCTCCACCTGATGAGAAGACGTTGAGTCTCTACACGAAGTATTTTGATAAGAGTTATAAGGAAAGTGGTGATTTTACCGCGAGCATGAAGAGCATTGTTTCAGGCGCAATGGCTTCACCACGATTTATTATGGTTCATGATGAGGCGAGTGAAGCTTCATCAAATTTTGATTCATATAGTTTGGCGAGTCGTCTTTCGTTCTTTTTATGGTGTTCGATACCTGACGAGGAATTATTACAGCTTGCTGAGCAAGGATCACTTCAGGATCCACAAATATTAGCGCAACAAGTTGATCGAATGCTTAATGATCGTCGCGTTAAAAATTTTTGTGACAGTTTTGCACCGCAATGGTTAAAAATTAATAACATAGTATCTGCTTCACCTGATTTTAAATTATATCGAGATTACTATTTTGGTGGTGATGATAAAATATCCTACAAGAGGGGTATGCATATGATGCTCGAAACTTTACTTAACTTTGAGACGATATTTATCGAGAATAGACCAATCATGGAATTAATTGACGCGGACTTTACATACCGAAGTCATTTGCTAGAAGAGTGGTACGAAGGCAGAGCTGCTACTTATCCAATTAACGTAAATCTTCGTGATATTAATTTCACAAGAAAGCCTTTAACCGACAGAAGGTATGGAGGTGTTATTACAACAGGTGCCGTAATGGTAATGACTTCTGGGCCATTTAGATCGCATCCAATTACCAGAGGTTCTTGGGTTTCTTCTGTGATTTTTAATGATCCACCTAAACCTCCACCTGATGATATTCCTGACTTAATTGCGGACGATTCCACTCTTAAAGAACAGGGGTTGACTGTTAGGCAGAAGCTTAAGCAACATAGCAAAGATGTTCAGTGCTCAGGGTGTCACCAAAAAATTGATCCACTGGGATTTGCTTTGGAGAATTTTGATCTGCTAGGAAGGTGGAGAGATAATTACCGAACTGGTATTAAAGTTGATGCCAGCGGTAAATTATTCGGAAAACACTCTTTTGAAGATGTGGTTGGATTTAAAGATGCCATTCTTGCCGAAAAAGATGTATTCGCTAATGCATTTATTAGACATTTACTTTCTTTTGCCTTGGGTCGAGAGTTAACCTTGACAGACCGTATAGCAGCAGATGAAATTACAAGAGCAAGTAAGCAAGATAATTATCAAATGCGGGAAATTATTAAGAATACAGTGCTACATCCAATTTTTAACCTAAAGAGAGAATCATGAAGCAGATCGATAGACGTAAATTTTTGTTTGGTGCTGGAGGGAGTATAATCGCTCTTCCTTGGTTAGAGATGAACGCAGAGGATGCAGTTACTAAAAAGTTTAAAGATCCTTCTCTTCGTTTTGCTTCTTTTTACTCTCCGATGGGATTTGTTAGAGATCATTTTTTCCCTGAAAAGGGAAGTGATGACTTTTTATCAATGCCCACTCTAAAGCCTCTTCAAAATGTTGGCGATAAAGTGACAATGATAACAGGTTTGTCTAGAGTCAATGTCAGAGGTGTTGATGTTCACAATCAGTGCAGTTCATGTTTTCTTTCTTCCGCGAATCCTAACGGTGAATTCGAGTCCGCGTATCCAATGGACAGAACATTGGACCATCTGATTGCAGACAAGATAAGTGATCGAACTCCTATCCGCTCACTTGAGCTTAACTGTAATACTTTTAAAGATCTTAGAGAGTCGATTTATTTAGATAACATATCATGGTATGGGCCTGAGCATGTTGCAACGACGATGAAAGATCCACGTCAGGTTTATAAGACTCTTTTTCACACTGGGAAATCGAACAAGGACATTACCGATCTTATTTTGGAGGATGCTTCGAACTTTGATAGAAAGCTTAGTCGCCATGACAAGGATAAGATGGATGAATATTTTACGTCTGTAAGGGAAATAGAAAATCAGATTGATAAGCTCAATAAGTACTACGAGAACCATAAAAGAGCTGATATGAAAGAACCAGACGAGGAGCCCATGACTCGTGGAGAGTATATTCGCATGATGGGTAAATTGCTTGTCCTGGCTTTTCAAGGTGACCTTACTCATGTAGCAACAATGATGCTTGCTCCAGAAAGATGGGGAACTCCTCAAGTTTTCCATGAATTGAACTTTACTAAATCACACCATGGTCTTACTCACTCTCAGGATAGGAAAGATGTTAAGAAAAGTCTTACCAAAGTGGATCGTTTCTATGTAGAGCTCTTCGCTGAAGTGCTTGAACAGTTAGACTCAATTAAAGAGGGAGAAGGGACCTTGTTGGACCATTCTATCATCACTCTGGGTTCAGGGTTAGGCGATGGTAAATATCATACAATGGATGAGCTTCCAATTATTGTTGCAGGTTCGGCCAATGGTAAAATCAAGACTGGGCGCATGATTAATTGCGCAAAGAGAACTCCTTTAGCTAACTTGTGGTTGTTACAAGCTCAATTGATGGGCACTGGTATGGAGAAGTTTGCTGACAGTACTGGACCTCTTGAAGAGCTTCTTGCATAGGCAAAATCAAATTTGATTGATCAGAGTTTGGGATTAATTTTTGAGATTATTTTCCTGATGTGTTGAGCCAACCCTAGATCTGTTGCGTAAAGTGCTCCACGATGATTCATAAAAGTAGAATCAGGTCGATTAAGGTCTAAAGGATTACCGAAAACATCGCAGACCACGGCACCTGATTCTTCGTATAAACAGGCAGTAGCGGCGTAATCCCATAAACTGCCGCCTCCATCTTCAGCTTTTGGAAGTTTGAAATGGCAGCCAGGAGATTTTTCTAAAGCATAGCAGGCATTAAGAACTGCTCCGCCGTAATGAATAGAGGTTAATCCTTTAAGGGCAATCGAATGGGCATAGGTTTCGAGTTGGTCTTGAATGGCATGAAAATCGTTGTGATCTGCGAAGCTTCTGTCGTAGGTAAAAGTTAATTGGTCCTCAACGGATTTAATTTTCCAAGGCTCATTGTTTATTTTAACTCCCTGTCCTCTGGCTGCCTCGTAAAGAGTTTGATGAAATGGATCATAAACCACTCCAATCTGAGGTTTTCCACACTTAGAGACTAAGCCGATTGATACGGCATAGCCTGGTTTTCCCTCAATAAATGGTAGTGTCCCATCAAGAGGATCGATGCACCAAAAGTAGTCATGTTCCAACCGACTTTTATTGTCCTCTTCCTCCTCGGCAAGAACAGCAATGCTAAATTCATCACATGACGGTCTTAAGGTTTCGAGGATTAGATTTTGAGATTTACAATCAACCTCAGTAACCACTTGTGATGCCAAAGTACTACCTGTCTCTTTTTGAGAAATATTTAACTCATTGTTGAGGGATAAGGAGATTAATTTTCCTGCCTCTTTCGCTGCCAGAACTGCTTGTTTGCTTAATGATGCTAAATCTATCAATTATTTTACTCTTTCAATGATTCAATTACTTCGCGCGTTACTCTTTCACTATAGTCGCTAAGTTTCCAGTGCCCAGGGCTCCAACCCTTCATAAAACGATGAAAATCAGCCCAAGCCACCCGATACAGTGATTCCC
>JACETS010000156.1 GCA_013911195.1 Verrucomicrobiales bacterium
GTGGTAACAGCATAGTTGAGATGCTTCCCCATATCGTTTCCGCTCAGCTTAACGAGAGTATCAAAAGCTTTCTGAGTTCCTAGCCATGAGCAAGTAAGTGCTGTTTCTAATTTGACGATGCCATCTGGATCTTTTGATGATTCGGAGATTAGTTTCTCGGCAGAATTTATCATACTTTTTGGCCAGTGCCGAATTTGTCTTGCCGCTGCAGCACGGGCCTCAGGCACCTCAGAGTTAATGAGCTCAACTAATAGATCCTCTTTGTGTATTCCAATATTTGCATATATCCAAAGAGCTTCCAACTGATGATGACGATAACCACCAGACTTTGGATTAAGGTTTTCCAGCCAATTTCCGAGCTCCTGTTCGATCTCTTTTACAGAATGTTTTCGAATTTCCTGTTTAGTCCAATATCTAATTCGATACTCCTTTCGTTTGAGATTATCGAGAAGCTGGGTGATCGAAGCGCCTTCAATTTTAGCCGGACTTTTTAGTTTTTTATTCTTTGCTGTAATTCTCCAAATTCGGCCTGAAACCTTATCTCTCCTCTCATCTCTCAGAGAATATTGTGCATGTCCCTTAATAGGATTATACCAATCGCAAACATAAAGAGCTCCTCTAGGGCCGAAACGTATGTCTACGGGTATGAAGCTGAGGTTTTTTGAGAAAATTATATCAGATTCATATTTTTCCTGCATATGATCACCCGCATTAATCCAACGATGAAATTCTACCCTGTTGGTAGGTTTATATCTGACTTTCACAAAGCCTCCCTGCATTTCTTTAGGGAAAGTATCCCAGTCGACGAATTCCTGGCCGCAGGTGCCAGAATAGGCCTGTATTCCACTTGGTCTGGGATGTTGGGTAGGGTAGGGGGGATTTGTTGCGTGAAATGTTGATGCGAAAATAGGATGACTTGCCACATGGTGCCCCCACTTGTCAAAAGTAACGCCCCATGGATTAGTATTTGGATAGCTTCCAAATGTTTGAAGTTTTTGAGTTTTAGGCTCAAACAAAAACCATCCAGAATTTTTTACTCTTATTGGACCATAAGGAGTTTCAATTTGTGAATTAAGAAAAATCGAATCTCTAAATAGAAGTTTCCCGTCAGGAGTCCAGACGAAATCGTGAAGAGCATGATGAGAATCTTCACAACCAAAACCTGTCAGCACCCTCGAACGGAAATCCGCTTTACCATCTCCATCTGTATCCTTAAGGAAAGTGAAATCAGGTTCCTCAGAAACATATACTCCACCATTTCCAAATTCAAAACTCAGAGGAATATGCAGATCATCTGCCCAGACAGTTGATTTATCCGCTTTACCGTCTCCGTTGGTATCTTCTAAAATCACGATCTTGTCATTAGGTTCCTGACCTGGATAGACGTGAGGGTATGTCGTTGAGCATGCCACCCATAGTCTTCCTTTTGAATCCCATCTGATTTGAATTGGGCAGGCAATATCTGGGAAATCCTCTTCAGAGGCGAAACAGTTGACTTCAAATCTAGGATCAATCGTAAATGATTTTAGTTCGTCCTCAGCGCTCATCCATTTGTTACCGCCCCGGCTTTGATTTGTTTCTGGAAGCTCAGGAACATTAGAATCATCAATTTTGATTTTGGTCTCTTCTCCTTTAGCAATCGACCATATCGACTGATCTCGATTATTGGCCATGATCTCAAAGTTTTTCATTGCTGGCAAAAAATCTAAATAACCGTATCTACCTTTTCTTCCTCCGGTATAATAGAAAGTATTTAAGGGTCGGTAACGACGGAAGAATTGTTTATTTTTCTCAACGACTGCAAGTCTCAGTTCTTCGTTTACTGGTTCGGGGCTTTCATTAAAAATTCCTTTAAATAAAGCAGTACTAAAAGCTCGGTAACCTTCCTCGTTTAAGTGAACTCCGTTAATAGTTGATCCATCAGGGTAGGGTTTGGAAAAGACATCTACGAATCCAATTTCCTCTGATTCTGCCACTTCACGCATTGCTGAAGTAAAAAGTGAAAGTCTCTGATTATTCAAATCAGCTGCTGGGACGTTATCTAAATTTTGATTAGGCGTTGGCGATATTAGAATGATTTTGGGTCCTTTTTCGCCGTTATAGGCTCGAGTTCTAGTTTGATTGATATATTTTGTAAGCCGAGATTTGAATTCAGGAATCTTTTCTTTACCCGCGAATGATTCGTTGAAACCGAATGCGGCGAAGATGATATCGGTTTTGTGATGCAATAAATGTTGGTCAGTGTTTGCGAAATTATCCGGCCTCGGTTGGATATCGACTTCGTCTGCGGACCATGAAAAATTTCTGATGACTAACTCGTGATTGGGTAAATGGCGCTGGAGAAAAGATTCAAAGTGGCCAAAGTGCTGAGCTCGATCTAGAAGGGTATTACCAACATATGCAATTCTTGATCCTTTGGTTATCTGGAGTGGTAGAATAGTTTTTTCAGGTTTTACTTCATTTGGTTTTGCCGACTTATCGGAGTAGAGGCCAAATTCATCAAATTCATCGGCCTCTAAAGATTGAAGCAAGATTAATATAAAAAGTGTGAAATATTTTCTCATGACTATGAGTGTTCTCTTCAGTTAGTTGTCTGAAGGAATCGAATTGACCTTAGGTTTTATTTTTGAGTTATATGGAGTCTTTCAGAGCTTTCTTAGCTGCTGCTTTTTGAATTTTCCAAGCCGCATTCCAAGTTTTTGTAGTCCTTTTGAAACCATAATCTTCAATGAGCCGCTTATCGAAATCAGGAAGGTGTGCTGCTCCATAAAAAATACCGAGATTTTTTTTACCTTTTTTCATTTCACTTTCCATGACTTTGAGAGCTGTTATATTTCTCTCGGCAACCAGGACTGAGCCGTCAGGACCTTCCATTCCGCCAATCATTGATTCTATGTCATGGAACTGTCTTCCAAGAGCGAGTTTCATTCCATTAGGTCCTCCTTCGTCATTCAGAAGTTTAAACATTGATGCAAAATTAAACTGTTGTTTGTTTTCACTGCCGGCTTTTTCTTGGGCCTCAATTGATTTCTCAATCAATGAAAATAAGTTTTCACCTTTAGCTTTTTGTCTTTCTTGAAAGGTTTCCATTGTCATGTCCGCATGAATAAAGTTTTTCGCGGTGTAATCAATATGATCGAGTTGGAAATCAAGCTTCATCATTCCTCCGATGAGTAGTTGAAAAAATCGCATTGGATTTTTTTTATTGGCGGTGAGGTCTTCCTTTGTCAGAGGTTTATCAGGGTCACCGCCAACCATTTCATATAGTAGAGAATCGTATTTCTTAAACTGTTCGTTGAATTCCTGATAGTATTTTTTATCAGCAATATGAACGACTCCTATAAGTTCGACCTCAACGCCGTCATCATTTATATATTTTGCAGAGGCCGTTTCTAGGGAAGCGTTAAAATCATTTTCTTTAAATCTAATAAAATCGAGGTTTTCAGATTGTTCACCTTTATTGATCTGTTTGGCTTTTTCGTCTGCAAAAATCGTTAGGGATAGAAGGATTGGCAGAAGTAACCAGTAAGTAATCTTTTTAGACATGATGCTATCAATCATGATGGAATGATAACGATCTGTCAAACCATCCAGGAATCATTGGAAATGCTTTATTTTTATAGATTATCGATGGCAACTTGAAGCGGTTTCAATGCTGAGTTATTGTCTCTTCTTATGAAACTCAACCATCTTGTTGTTTTGGCTTTTGGTTCTTTGAACTACTTTTCATTTCAATCGACCTTTGCAGAAGAAACAACTCAAGTCCCTAAAGTGAGCAACGAAAAAAAGAAACACAAGTTTACGAATCGTCTAATCAACGAAAAATCACCGTATCTACTTCAACACGCACACAATCCCGTCGATTGGTATCCGTGGGGAGAAGAAGCGTTTGAAGTGGCTAAGAAAACTCAAAAGCCAATTTTGCTTAGTGTAGGATATTCGACTTGTCATTGGTGCCATGTGATGGAGAGAGAATCTTTTGAAGATGAAGAGATTGCCAAAATTATGAATGAACATTTTGTTTGTGTTAAATTGGACCGCGAAGAAAGACCGGACGTGGATAAGATTTATATGACGGCAGTCCAGGCTCTTGTTGGTAGTGGTGGCTGGCCATTAAATGTATTTTTAACTCCTGACTTGAAGCCCTTTTTTGGAGGAACTTACTTCCCTCCAAAAGCGGCTCCTGGAAGGGCCAGTTGGCCGGATCTCTGTTTAAATATTGCTAAAGTTTGGAAAGAGAAGCGAGAAGGAGTTATTAAGGATGCTAATAATATTGCAGATAAATTAGGAGAGTTTGCCAATGAGGGTAAGGGTGAAGGTGGCGTTGTTGGGGCTGAAGATTTCGAAAAAGCATTAGTACAGTTAAAGAGTGAATACGACTCTGCCTATGGAGGATGGGGACAAGCTCCTAAGTTTCCTCGACCAAGTCAGCCTATTTTCTTACTTCAATTAGGTAGCAGACTTCAGGATCAGGATGCTATTAGCCAAGTAACCCATACCTGCAAGAAAATGGCTAACGGAGGCATGTACGATCAACTTGGTGGAGGTTTTTGTCGATATTCAGTAGATGAAAAATGGTTAGTCCCGCATTTTGAGAAAATGTTATATGATAATGCACAGCTCATTAACTTGTACCTTGATGCTTATCTTGTGAGTGGTGAAAAGTTTCATGCTAATGTCGTTAAAGATATTTTACGTTATATTTTGCGTGATATGACTCACCCTGAAGGAGGGTTTTATTCTGCGGAGGATGCTGATAGTGAGGGTAAAGAGGGTAAGTTTTATTGTTGGACTAAGGAAGAATTAGAGAAGCTTCTTTCAGATAAAGAGATGGGGGTTGTTATCAAGCATTATGGTATTTCTCGTTCAGGTAATTTTGAGGATCACAGTGATCCCGACCCTATAAAGAATCAGAATGTACTTAGTATCGTTGATGAAGATTTAAATTTTCAAGAAATACTGCTTCTTCAAACAGCCAAAAAGAAAATGTATGACGAAAGGGATACAAGGGTCAGACCAGGCTTGGATGATAAAATCCTTACTTCATGGAATGGCCTTATGCTAGGAGCTATTGCACGAGCCTCTGCTGTTTTGGGAGATGATTCCTATCTTGCTGCAGCTGAAAAAAATCTCTCCTTTCTTAAGAAAAACATGTGGGATAGTGAAAAGAAAAGGCTCTACCATAGGTGGAGAGATGGTGCACGCGACGATGCTCAGATATTCGATACCCACGCCTATCTGTTAAGTGGTATTGTGGAATTGTATGGTGTAACTCTTAATACCGAATACTTAGGATTTGCCATTGAGGTCGCTGATCGAATGATTGATGCCTTTTATGATGATAAAGCAGGAGGATTCTACCAGAGTACTGGAACTAAAGATTTGATTATCCGCTTGAAGGAAGATTATGACGGTGCTGAACCTTCAGGAAATTCAGTTGGTGTTTTAGCCTTGCTTAAATTAGCGGCAATAACCGGTAAGGAATCCTATAGAGAGGTAGCAGATAAAACATTATCTTACTTTTCGGGCAGAATGAAATCAATGGCCCTTGCTGTTCCCTACATGGTCAGAGCCGCAGACTTTGCTTCAAAGGAACCAAACCGAGTAGTGATTGCAGGATCTGTAAATTCGCCAAAGGCCAAGGAATTAATTCGAGCTGTTCATTCAGTTTATCAGCCGCATAAGGTAATTCTTGGTACTGATGGACCAATTGAAGAGTTTGCCAAATCGCTTGCTGATGGTGATAAAGGAAATATCGAAGCCTTCTTGTGTAAAGGAAAGCATTGTGAATTACCGACTGCTGATCCTACTAAACTGCAGGGCTTATTGCTTAAAAAAGAAAAATAAAAAAGGACCGCAGCCTGAGCTGCGATCCTTTCTAAGAATTTTTATAAGAAGTTAATTTATTCGGAAGTACCGTAAACTTCAATCTCAACGTAATGATTCATTTCGTTGGCTGTGTTACCATTTGAAAGAAGTCTTACGTAACGGGCCTTCTTACCATCAACGTCAAGAATACGTCCATGGTTAGTTTCAACCCAAGCAAGGTCTTTACCGACACCTGCACCTGATGAGTTATCATGATCATTGT
>JACETS010000157.1 GCA_013911195.1 Verrucomicrobiales bacterium
CAAGACTACTTCGCCAACTTCGAGCCTCAGCGGGGTCATTAATACCAGGCATCATTAGTGTTAATGAATAACCATCTCCATCGGCACTAACCGGCCAAGGTCGACCATCATTATAGGAAACCTCTGAAATAATTGTGTTTACAGAATCTTGCAACACTATCCTTTCCCCTGCGTTAGATAATTTATTACTTCCATCATCCTCTAAAAAAGATTGATCCAGCAAAGACGCATTTTCCAATAAGCCATATCTTTTGGTAAAGGCCTCAATATTAGAGGGTATCACTAACCGTTCACTAGGTGCCAATAAAGTCCCGGAAGGAATAATGAATTCAATTCCATTGGTAAATTTTATGTCACTTAAATCTATAGTTCTGGACTCACTAATATTGAATAACTCAATCCACTCGAACATTGAAGCATCATTGAAACCCAAAGCCACTTCCTCGTCATTCGGAGGATTGGGATTATAATGAATTTCACTTATGACAAGATTTTCTGGACCTGCAGGATCAATTGTTCCACTTCCAGTAATTGAATAATTGGCAGAACCAATTAATTCACCCCCAAAACCAATTCCTTCTAATGTATATTCATTCAAACCTGATTTGACCGGCAAATCGACTTCCCATGTGTTATCATCAATCCACCTTAAATCAAGACCCCTTTCAGTTCCCGCTAATCTGATATAACGAACATCAACCCAAGCATCACCTCGAACTGAAACATTAGATTCATTTGTACTTGATCCACTAGCACTACTGACTTTGAAAGAAACTTTAGAGACAGCATTATCCACAAGTCTTCTGACATGACTTGATCTTGATCGAATATAGCTGGAATAACCATTTAGATTTTCTTGAAGAAATTCAGTATAATGCTGCAACCATTGGGTCATGTATTCAGAATTAAATGCATTTTCTATTATATCGAGTAAATGGCCATAATAAGCGCGCTCGTACTCAGGACCGATTCCGATTAAACGGTTTAAATCAGTACTAGGCGTTACCCCGGATGTTGCACTATTAGTAAAAGTGAAATCCATGTCCCATGGAAAATACATTGCCTTACCATCCGTAGGCCTAATGTAGAATATCGCGTTATGCCATGCTCCACTTCCATGAGTTGAATAGTTGTCCCCGATTCCACCAAGATTTTGTACAGCAAAAGATCTCAACCATTGATCAACATCAACAACTTCCTCAATTGAATCTCGATAGGCTTGGCCAGACAAACCCATTGTGGTTAGTAATTTGATTAATCCGGAGTAATCATCAGCATCACGGTTATTTTTTATTAACCAATGCCAACGATAAAGTTCCTTATCGTCTCCTCCTTGATTACGCATTTGAACACCAACCACCCCATCAGGTTGAGGTAACTTTAAACCCTCTCTTCCTCCGTTAGTACTATTAGGGTGATAAATTAACTCAAACTCAAACATTTGACCGTCTGTACCATTATCAATCGCATTGTCTAACCATTCACTATCATATCTAGACTTCATCAAAATACCGGAAGTAGCTCGATTGGATCTTGGTTGGATCACCCATGCAATATCATCATACATTCCCGGTATTTTACCTGCTCTAGTAACAACATGCTTTATCATAATTTCACGCTGACTGGATCTATCTATGGCTATTGATTGGTGAGCTCCTAAAAATTTATTATCTGCAGGGAACCTTATATTAAAACCAACTCTACTCTCATTAGACCTTCCCCGTTGACTGCTCTTCAACCTCACTGCGCATCCATAATAAATGATTTCATCATTATGAATAATAGTGCAAGGCAATCTATCATTACTCATT
Organism: Verrucomicrobiales bacterium; assembly: GCA_013911195.1. Lineage (GTDB taxonomy): Bacteria > Verrucomicrobiota > Verrucomicrobiia > Verrucomicrobiales > DEV007 > EC70. The sequence goes on from JACETS010000157.1 coordinate 1,812, forward strand.
ACCTCAGTCACTTGGTGCATAAAATTAGCCTCTGAAATAGGCATGACAATTCTCAAATTAGTTGGATAAACTGATCCTGATTGAAGTTTAGATTTACCATCATCCCAAGGAATCATGGCTCTTGATTCCTTTCCATTCCTTGGAAAAAAGGATCTCGCGCCTAATGAGTCAATCGCTTCAATATAAAACTGCGCTCTAGAATTCTTCGATTGACCTGGAATAGTTGCGCTATAATTGCCGTTAGCGCTGGCGGTCATTTCTATCTGACGGAAGTTTCCTTCGTTCACCGAATAGTGTAAAATAGCCTTGTCGACGCCATTAAAATCCTTGATTGTCGCACTTACTTTGGCTGCTTGATTTATTGCTGGAACCGCTGGGGAATGAATGGAATTTTCGAAGTTAGGCCCCACGTTCTCTTCATAAATTGAATTCACTTTTCCAGGAGTACCTCCCCCATTTGGATCATCTATCGGAAGAATATCAGTGCGAGGAAGTCGATTAAAATAAAGCCTAGAATTAAGTTGGTTTGAACCTGATACCCAACGAGCACGGAAACTAATCCTATATTCTTTTGAAGAACTGATATTCGTATAACTATTACCAGATTTGAGAGTTGTTTCTGCACAGTTGTGCATATGTTCCGTCGAACCCGATGCCTTAAGCAGCATTACTTTATTTCCTGGAGATTCGGGATCTTGAACTATTTCAAAATGTCTTTGAGTTCCACGCATCCTCCAGAATTCAGCATTTCCAGAACTAAAATCACCATTCTGAATCAGTTCCTTGGCAGATCCCGTTTCTGGATTTTCTATAACACTGATATCATCAATAAGAATCTCTCCCTCGTCTAATAGTCCAAAAATAAATTCGTGATACCCTTGAGGATCAGACCTTCCATTTATAGCTCGACCCGTTCTGACAAAAGTTTTCCATTCACCCCGGTGAGATTCGCTACTTGCAGACCAGGATTCAGCAAGAGCATTATCAGCGTAAGGGTTTGATAACTCCAAGCTTGACCCTCCTCCATCAGCTTTTTCTGGCCAACTTCCACCATCAAAGTAATGAACTTCATCAACTGGATTGCCAACTGAATCAACCAACTTAATCCGTTCTCCAGACCTTGATAAACGCCCTTTCAACCCGCCCATAATCCTAATGTCAGGATTAGCATTTCTGAGTTCTTCAGGCTCTTTAGACAATACTAGATATTCTCCAGGACTTAGAGTTGTTCCCTCAGGAAAAACAAAATCAAATCCATCATCAAACTTCCAGCCTTCAAGGTTAATGCTTTTTTCAAAGTGACGATTATAAATCTCTAACCATGTCCTATCCGAGGAACGAAATGGTTTACCTGGAATGAAAGGAGAGACCTCTTTTTCTGCCAAAAGCTGCATTCCAAACATCACATCACTGCTTCCAGGAGAACTTTGGTGAACTGAAACGGATATTCGGTTCAATCCGACCATCAGAACATCTTTAGAAATAATAACAGGATCTTCAACTACAGCCTCTCCACCTCTTGATGCTCGGGTACTTGAGTTGATAATACCATTAGGCATTTTAAAGCGGTCCACTTCTTGTCCATTGATATAAAAAACAGCTCCATCATCAATTAAATGAATTAATTTAAGAGCATTGATTTGATCAATATCATTCTTGGTAAGATTGAAATCAGTCTCGAAAAAATACGTGATAACCGGAGCTGCCGGATTCAGTGAAGGTCGGGTTATATTAGTACCCAGTGGAATTTCTTTAACCGTACTATCCCATCCAAGAGGCCCTATGCCAAATTTCCAATCACCTCCGACGGCATGCGATTGATTATACCACTGAGAACCTAAGTCCGGCCCAGTTTCATTATATCTCCAAACTGCTCCCCAATCTAATAAAGGCACACTTTCATAAATTGCCTCTGTATCAGGAACAGCAGGCTCTGGTCTTGGATGGTACATGACCTCGTTGATGACAACATCTCTCTCAAAAGAAAATTGATTGCTATTACCAAACGTTGAAGACGAAGGATAAAGCCAGTCTCCTCCATGTTCTTCAGATCGTCCTCTTAATCTTCGAGTAACCCTTTTAGCATCTATTAGCTTACCTGATGGATCAAAAAGAAATAACCTATCATCGTTATTTGGAGCAAAACCCAAATCTTTATCTGAAAAAGTTATAAACCCACCTTTTTGGATAACTCCTGAATTTATTGAGTAAATACCACCATCTGATAGTACAATTTGATAGCCTGATAAGGGAATATCCTCAGCAGTAACATTTTTCATTTCCAAAATGAATCCACCCTCATTGTCATGTGATGAAAACTCATTAAAGACCAATGTTTCTCTTGGGGCACTAGGGTCTGGAGGCTCTTCAACTAAAGTTAATCGCAACCCAAACATAACATCCGAACTACCAGAATTTGCTTGATGAACCTCAACAGAGATTGTGTTAACACCAACAACTAAAGACGTTGCCGGAATACCAACAGGGTCAGTTAAGTCGGGATCAGAACCTCTCTCGGCACGAGTCTCAGAGTTAACGTCACCAGCGGGCATTTTATGTCGAAAAACTTCCTCACCATTAATATAAACAATGCCGCCATCGTCAAAGAGATGCTCAATTTTAAGCTCGGACAAATTATCAATCTGGGACTGACTTAAATTAAAATCATGCTCAAAGTAATAAGTCATGACATAAGGATCATTTAATATTGGTCTTGTAAGCTCAGTCCCTAGAGGAGCTTCAGGAGGAGAAGTATCCCAACCTAACAAACCTGATCCCGATTTCCAATTACCTCCCAAGGAATGCTTTATATTCGCCCAATCACTTTCTAGATCCTCTTTCTCATTATACCTCCAAACTGAATCCCAATTAATGAGCATTGTTTCGATTTTTACAGGAGGCGCTCCCGCGAGCGGAAAATTCGGCAATCCCGGAGTCCCTCCAACACTCCTCGAAGCAACCCAATTATCAGGATCCGACCATGCTGTTTCCTGGTTAAGCTTCGCCAAAGTTACTCCTGCCCCATCAGGACCTATAGGCCAATCTCCTGAGTCATCATAAACCAGTCTATCCATAAGCCTACCATCCCTATCCTCTATACTTAAAGACTCACCTCCATTATCTAATGATCCAGTGAACGGACCCAAAACCTCTTTACCGGACATATTCGGTTTACTAGGATCCTGAGCAATTAGAATAAAACCGTGCCCCTTAACAACTGTACCTTCGGGAAAATTAAAATCGACACCACCTCTTATTCTCCAACCCGAGACATCAACGTTAACCCCATTAAGATTGTGAAATTCAATCCATTCCGAATCTTTTGCATCATCCGCAGGATTATAGTGTATCTCATTGAAAACAAGTATACTATCCGCCGTTTTACTGGCAAGACTTGTACTCTGCTGAATTAAGAAACTACCAATTAAAGAGAGAAAAAAACGAAATCGATTTCGCATCATAGAGTGAAGTTTTAGATATTAATCACGTGATTGTAATTAAAATCATCTCAAGATTCGAGAAATAAAATTTATGCTATTATTTCAGGGATTACTTTGCCATGCACATCCGTAAGCCTACGATCAATACTATCTTTTCTGAAAGTTAGACGCTCATGATTAATACCCAATAGATGCATGATCGTTGCATGAATATCATATACTTCAGTTGGATTATCCCGATCAAGGGGTTTATAACCCCACTCATCACTCTGTCCATGAGTTACACCACCTTTAATTCCTCCGCCACTTAACCAATTAGTAAAAACAAATGGGTTATGATCTCTTCCCTTAGATCCTTGAGTTGATGGCATACGTCCAAATTCTGTAGTCCAAAGAACGATGGTATCTTCAAGTAATCCGCGTTGTTTGAGATCTTTGATTAAAGCCGAAGCACCTACGGCCATACCATACGACAATGGACCATGATCTCTGTTAATGTCCTCGTGACTATCCCAATTACGCCTTGGAAATCCATTATCGCAACCAGACCAGACTTGAACAAATCGCACTCCACGTTCAAGAAGTCTTCTTGCAACAAGACATTTTCTCCCAAAATGATTTGCCTCTTCTTTATGATTTATATCTTTAGGCCAAGACGTTCCATCTGGGCGAATACCATACATATCCTTAATGTATTGAGGCTCATCAGATATACTAAGCGCTTCGGGTGCGGCCAATTGCATTCTCGCGGCCAACTCATAAGACTTAATACGAGCTTCTAATCGAGAGTCACCAGATCTAGTGCCAAGAT
>JACETS010000158.1 GCA_013911195.1 Verrucomicrobiales bacterium
CCCTTACATCGAATGAAAATACTGGAACATTTTTATCGTTACATTCTTTGACGGCTGTACCGATGGCCTTCGAATCTTTTGGATTCACTGCCACAGCAACGACACCCTTAGCAAGAAAATCCTGAATTTGTTTTTGCTGTTTTGAAATATCCATTTCACATCCCAGATAGATGAGGTCATAGCCATGCTTGGCAGCCTCGTCACGCATGTTTTCCTCGATTACCTTGAAGAATGGATTGGCAATGTTCATGCAAGTGGCACCAATGAGACCTCTGGATTTCTTTGCTGGCTCATTGCCTCCAGATGTTGCCTCATTATTGGTTTGTTTTCCGCAGGCTAACAAAAACGAAGTGAGGATGAAGATGAAGAGTGGCTTGAAGATTTTATTCATATCGTAAGAATTGGATTTATCTTTATATTTATCCATGTGAGAGGACTATAACAAACAAAAATCGGTTCTAATCTGTTACTTTAATAAATATAATATGCCTAAATCAGTTTATTTTCTTTTTTTTCTCCTTTTTGGTTTATTTGAATCGATTGTAGTTGCCAATGATTTGGATGTTAAAAAAAGCCGGTGGAATGGATTTGAGAGGCACGACTTTAAATACAAGGGAGTAAAATCACTTTTGGTTATCCCTGATTCACCTGCAAAAGGTTATCCCTGGGTATGGAGAGCTCGATTTTTTGGTCATCAGCCTCAAGCCGATATTGAATTACTAAAAAGAGGATTCCATTTAGCTTATTGCGATGTGGCTGGTCTTTTTGGTAATCAAGTGGCTGTAGAAAGATGGAATGAGTTTTATCGAATGTTGACTACTCAGAGAGGGCTATCCAAAAGACCAGCGCTTGAAGGTATGAGTCGGGGAGGGCTCATCATTTATAATTGGGCTTCTGAGAATCCTGAAAAGGTTTCCTGTATTTATGGAGACGCCCCAGTATGTGATATTCGTAGCTGGCCAGGCGGCAAAGGAAAAGGTAAGGGAGGAGGCTCAGCTTGGAAAGCAGCCCTCAAGGCTCATAGAATAACCGATGAGGAATCTAAGACAGCTAAAGTGAGTCCAATTTATAAACTTAAACCCATTGCCGATGCCCGAATTCCCATACTTCATGTCGTAGGCGCAGCTGATAAGGTTGTTCCTGTTGAGGAAAATAGTGAAATTATTGAAAAAAAATATAAAGCACTTGGAGGCAATATTAACGTGATTTCAAAACCTGGAATAGGCCATCATCCACATGCGTTAAAAGATCCCAAACAAATCGTAGACTTTATTTTAAAACACAGTCTTAAAATCAAAGTTGATTAGTTTTTCTGCTCCTCATTATCTCTGGAATTAAAACAACCGAGGCGAGGGTAATGAGTATTGCGCTGAAAATAGCAATACTGTTGCCAATTGTTACCAGAAGATAAAATCCTAGTGCAGGAGCCACAACACCGCGAAGCCCTGTTGTAAAAGTATGAATAGACATATATTCGGCGGTATGTTCTGGAGGGGCTATTTTTGTCACCCATAGCATCCATGCGATGCTTCCACCTGCAAAAGCTAGCCCTTGTAAACCTGTCCCGATGGCGATTACCCAGAAAGATTCTGCATAAAAAACAACTAGTATGGCAGCTCCGAAAAGTACATTTAGAATGACTCTTAATAGATAAAAGTTCATTCTATCAAAGAGCCATCCCCATGGGTAAGTGAAAATAATCTTAACGCTCTGTGGTATAATAAATGTTAATAGAGTGACTTCAAAAGCACTGAAACCATTGCCGTACTGATCGTTAGCAAAGTATTCTGTCCAAATTTTTAGAGCTGTAAGATTTCCAAGACCCATTAACATCCAAGAGATTATTAAAACTCGAAATTTTTTATCTCGCTTGAGCCATTTGAAAGCAGAGAAAGGATTCGTGCTGCCCTTGACCGTTTCAACTTTTGGCATGAACCAAAAGGCTATTGCATTGAGAGAGGAAACGGCGACGAATATCCAAAGAAGTGATTTAAAATTATTAATGTCGGAGTCAATCCATTGACCTGCTTTCCAAGCAAATACAATTCCAATACACCCACGTAACATGGATGCAATAGCAAGTATTTTACCTCTTTTGGATTCGGGAAAGTTGGTTTGATAGATCTGTGTTATTAATGGGAGAGGTAGCATTAGAATAAAGAATGCGAACCCAAGTCCAATCATGTAGTGCATTAATGAATCAGAGAAAATCGCTGTATAAGCAATTCCAACCGCTCCAAGTAAACTGAATATTGCCGCAGCATGTGTGGCCTGCCATTTAAGGTATCGGATTAAAGGGACAATGATAAACGTTGCGATTAAACCGGCTTCTGAAATGGCTAACAGGAATGCTTTTTGCCAATCACTGGCATCGTAATACTTGAGAGCGACGAGTCCTGCTAATGGAACAAATAGAAATTCCAACATCCCCATAGGACCGGACCGAATCATTTCAATCCAGAAAGCTTTTTTTACGGTCCTTGGGTCGGGTGTCATTTGTAGGGCTTGATGATTAAACGACCACGAAGTGAAAAGAAGTCAAAGGATTCAATAGATAAAGAAGGTTATAATACAGTTTGCTTTATTTTCGAAGTAGTTATGAAATGGGATAACATATAATTATGATCTCATGAGAATAAAGAAATTCACCCAAAAGATATGTCTCTTTATCGTATTGTTGAATTTAACTCAGCTAGTTAATGCAAAGCGACCAAATATCCTTTTTTGTATCTCTGATGATCAGAGCTATGCTCACACGGGCGCTAATGGAGACCCAATAGTAAAAACTCCGGCATTTGATAAGATTGCTCGCGAAGGCATTCGATTTACCCATGCTTTTTGTGATGCTCCAACATGCGGTCCTTCACGCAGCGCAATACTAACCGGTCAGCATATATGGAGACTTGAGGAGGCTGGTAATATTCATAGTACACTACCAAAAAAATTTGTTACCTACACTGAGGTTCTTGAGAAGGCCGGATATGCCGTTGGATTTACCGGCAAAGGATGGAGTCCTGGTCGGCTTGCAGCTGGAGGGCGTGATAAAAATCCTGCCGGACATCAGTACAGTAAACGTAAATTGAAGCCACACTTCAAATCGATGAGTAATACAGATTATGCGGCAAATTTTGATGAGTTTCTTGATCAAGTAAAAGATTCCCAGCCATTTTGTTTTTGGTTGGGGACAAGTGAGCCTCATCGTGGATTTGAACTTGGTGCCGGTAAGCGTACCGGCAAAGATCCTGCCAAGGTCATTGTGCCTAAAATTTTTCCAGATCACCCTGTAGTGAGAAATGATATGCTGGATTACTATATCGAGATTGAGCATTTTGATAAAATGGTCTCCCGGGCTTTGCAGTCTCTTGAAAAGTTAGGGCAGTTGGACAACACCATTGTAGTCGTAACCAGTGATCATGGTATGCCTTTCCCTAGGGCAAAGGCGAGTCTTCATGATGATGGGTCACGTGTTCCTTTAGCCATTCGCTGGTCCAAAGGAATTAAAGGTCCCGGTCGTGTTAGTAATAAACTCGTCAATCTAAGTGCTTTGGCTCCTACTTTTCTTGAAGCAGCTGGTCTCATGGTTCCTGAGATGATGACGGCTCCTAGTATCATTGATATTTTCCAAAATAAATCCTTAATTGATCATTCCTCAGCATTCATTGCGATGGAGCGGCATGATGGATGTCGCGCAGGCGGGAAAGGGTATCCTTGCAGGGCAATAAGGACCAAGGAGTTTTTATACATTCTTAACCATGAACCTGAAAGATGGCCTGCTGGAAATCCCGACCGTGAATTTTGTGCGCGTTACATTCCTTTTGGTGAAGTTGATTCTTCTCCTACCAAAAGTTTATTGATGGAAAATAAAAGCAAAATAGGGTTTAAACGTTTTTATGATTTGGCTTTTTCTAAGCGTCCTGCTGAGGAACTTTATGATACCACCAAAGATCCAGGGCAAATTGTAAATGTGGCGGGAAATCCTAAATATGCTGAGATTCAGAAGAAACTTTCTGATCAATTAAAAAGTTATTTAGTGCTTACCAAAGATCCGCGGGCTATCGGGCTGCCGGCCCTATGGGATTATTATCCTTATTACGGCCTAAGAAGGAATAAAAATTGGAAAGTCAATTCAAGACCATAAGAGATTGATAAAAAAGATTGAATGACTAACACATTATTATTTATACTTTGTGTATGTCTTTTCCTGATCCTGTTGATGTCGCTAAAATTGCCGCTCTTCTCCGTAAAAATGAAGGATGGTATGAAACAATTGATGAAGCATACGAGCTGTTAGTTAAATCAGATGAATATTGTAAGGCTCAGCAAAGTAAAAAACTTGGAAAGGATGAAGAGGAGTCTGAAGAATGAAGTATTAATTTCGCTCTTCATTTAGAGGTTAACTGACTATTAGATAATAGCCGACACTCATAAGAGCGATATCCACAATTGCGTGGCTCACCCAGGCTCCCACCAAGGTACGTTGTTTTTGAAATAGAAGGCTCCAAAACCAACCGCCAATTCCAACGCAGGTACTAAAGAATAAGGCCCAAGGAAGTTCAAAGAATTGCATCATTACGACGATGTGATGGAGGGTGAATGTAAAGGCGCCCAAGAAATGGGCGGTTTTTAGTGAGACAACCTCTCTTAGTTTTCCAAAGACGAACCATCTCCAGTAGTATTCTTCCAGCAAAGAATGAAAGATGCTTATTATTAGAGCAAAAAGAATAAAGTGATTAAGAATACCGAGATCGATGCATTTTTGTTTAACCAGTGGTGATGCCTCTTTTACCACATCTCCGATCGGTGTTAGCATTAATAAACCGATGACCATAGCGATGGGTAATCCTATCATTATGCCCATAGGAATAGATTTTAAATGCTCTCGAATGGATAATTCTTTAAAGTGAATTTTTTCTTTTAAAATCAAAAATGTGGCAATGATCGGCCAAACAAGTGTGAAGAATTTAACGCTTCCATAAATGACTTGTGCGAGAGGAGAATCACCTAACCATACAAAATACCATAAGGAGGCTAGTCCTGGTAAGAACATGGCAGGGATAAGTACTGCCCATAGTTTTTTAGAGTGAGGGGATTCCATGGTACTAAAAGCATAGTGGTATTATGTTCTTATTGGCTAATTGAAATAAATGACGATGAAGATCACTATAATCAATGTTCATTTAAGTTAGCCCTTGTTTTGGGCAAGTACCATTGATTCATTCTCAGGACTGGTGTAAGGGTTAATGAGCGGTCCTCGTAGTTCAACGGATAGAACAAGGCTCTCCTAAAGCTTAGATGCAGGTTCGATTCCTGCCGAGGACGCCAGATAATTGTGCATGAAGATTCTTCATTTCAGCGACATCCATTATTGGAAAATTCAGATTGGATCTGATCCATATTACCCGAAAAGGTTTCTCGGGTTAATGAATCTTGTTTTTTCTCGGAAAAACCATTTTCCGCCCCCCTTAGCTGATACTGTCATTAATGCGATAAGGCAGGAGGAAGCTGACGCAGTTCTTTTTTCTGGAGACTTGACGACGACTTCTCTGGAAAGTGAATTTAAGAAAGCCGCTGATTCATTTGCTCCACTCTATGAAAAGTGGGGAGATCAATTGATTGTAATCCCGGGTAACCATGATCGCTATACACCGAGCAGTGTAAAAGCAAAGTATTATGAAGAATATTTCCCTAATGCCTTTGCAGGAATGGGTAGTCGAGTTTTCTCAAAACCTCTAAATGATCATCTTTGTGTTATTGGTTTTGATGCTTCGAGGCCATTCATGGTTCGTTCAAACGGAACTTTTACAGAGAGTTTGAGAAAGGAACTCGATAATGAATTTAGTAAAATTAAAAAAACTTACCAGAACGTTATACTGATGGGCCATTTTCCTTATGCCTATCCTGCTAATATACCCTCTAAATTTCATCACAAACTCATCGGTGAAGATCGGTTGGCAGAATTAATTTCAGAGTATAACCCGATTGCTTATCTTCACGGACACAAGCATGTTAGATGGTGTCTCAAAGATCCGGCCACAAAACAAACGC
>JACETS010000159.1 GCA_013911195.1 Verrucomicrobiales bacterium
GTTCAGATATGAGCTTTGATTTCGAATTGGTACCTTTGATTGGGGTTTCCTACCAAGATTATTTCACGGTTGAGGGCAATGAACTTAAGGTCGCTGGTAGTATTAGTGAATTAGGCATTGAACCGCCGTTTACCTTTGAAGTTCCTGTTACTGCCATCGATCCCGTGGCCGGAAGCACGACCAGATTCCTTTCTGTAACCCTCAGCTCCACGGACTCGGATAACGATGGGTGGGATGATGACACTGAAATTCTTTTTGGAAGCTCACCACTTGATGATGAGAGCGTTCCTGCCTTCGAGTTGAAGGTGAACGAAGTGGGAGCTGGCGAAATTGAAGTTCTTTTCCCTGGGGAGCAAGGAGCCACTTATGTGATTCAACAATCCAATGACTTGGAGGAATGGTTGTCTCTTAAAAAACTCATCATAGGACAGGGCAGTACCATTGAGGAGAGGTTTGATATTTCTGGTGAGGCTGGCTTCTTCAGGATAATCAAACAGTGAAGACTTTGGGTTCTTTATTGAGCCCCTGATGAAGTCTTTCTAATGAAAGATTTTTAACCAAAGATTGCATCCCTACGATCTGATTAGACGTATTAATAGTTGTATAATAATCGTTATTAATGCCATGGGGGTCCCGCTGTTTTCAGTCATGGTAGGGCGGGGTCCCCAACCTAAATTTCCTTATGGATGTAGCCACGCACTTGGATCGGGTTTGTTGTTTTACCCGTAGGCGTGGCTATACATTTATGTGTGTAAGCTCCATTTAAACTTCCCATCGTATTCAAACTGAAAATTTAATTTTCTACTTAATGCGATTATCAAATTAATAGTCATTTTCACGTCTTGTAGATGATTGACTGAAATATTGAGTCAGAGATCAAAGAGGTTGTTCAATAATTTTAAAATTCTTTAACATCAATGGCTGAATTGGCGTGGTAATTGCTAAAACATTTTTGGAATAATGATATATGGGGAGCCCTGATCTGCTCTGTCTCGGCAGGCAGGGCTTCCTGATGTGTTTTCTCCCAATCGATAGCCACTCCTTGCGGGTTTTTTGCATTCACCCGCGAGGTTTGGCTAATTTAGAGATCTTAGGTAGGCGAGAATATCAACGACGTCCTGAGCGCTCATACCAAGTTGTTCTGCGGACATCATGAGAGATCTCCCAAGCGGTTCGACGTTTTTAATTTTATTGGAGGGGATAACTTGCACAATGCCGCCCTGGCTCTGCACGATGAGAGGGTTTTTGGCACTTAAGCTCAGACCATGGATTTCTTTTCCATCCTTGAGCTGAACGCGACTGCCGGAATAGCCATGAGCGATCTCGGCAGAGGGGTGAACGAGTGACTGCACAAATTTTTCGTCTCCCTGGTTTTGGATCCAACCCTCTAATGACGGGCCGTAGTTGATGCCTATCCCTTCGACGCGGTGACACATCACGCAACGCGCTGCGGTGATTTTACCCTTCTTGGCGTCACCCTTGAGAGTGAGAATATCACTAACAGGTGGCAGTTTGGATTCGCCTTCGACAGGCGGAACGATAATTTCGGTGATCTTGATCTGATTGGGATCGTAGATTCCCTCTTTCTCTAGAGAATCAAATACCTTGAACTTTCGCCAACGGGTATTGCCCAAATGGATGAGCCAGCGCGTGGCCTCTCCGCCAACAGGACCATTGATCTTCGCGGCATTTAAAAGTGCGGGAAGTGCCTTGGGGCTATCATAAAAGGCGAGGGTTTCAATCGCAAGTAGACGTGCCTTCACGGAAAGTTTTGTCTCAACAGCGCGTTTTAGTAAATCGTCGATGGCGGCCAGAGGGCGAAGTCGCCAAGTGATGCGAGCAAAAGCTTCTGACCAATTGATAGGATTCTCAATAGAGTCACTTTGCTTCAAGTCGCGCCAGAGCTTTTCCGTGTCGGCGCCATGGGCACCAATTCCGCAGGCTTCAAGGTAGGTGCGGTCATCCGCCTCTGATTGTTGCAGAAGAGAGGAGAGATAGGGGAGTTTACGTTCGGAAGGAATATCTCTTAGAGCGAGAGCGGCTTCACGCCGTACGGCGGCGCTTGTTTCCTTTGATAGTTTCGAAACCAGGTCAATCACATCCTGTCCGGCGTTGCGGAGGGCCCGGAAGGCGATGAGTCGCTCCTGCTCGTTCTGACTATCGGTAAGTATTGAGCTAACAACCTTGACACCTTCATTGCCAAGGAGAGGGAGGAGCCAGAGCGCGCGTGCCTGAACATATTCATTGGGATGATCGAGTAGCTTGCGGACGGCGGGGATTGCCTTGGGTCCATTGGCCTTAAGAGTCTCAAACCCGACGAAGCGAACATTTTGGGCGGGGCTGGAAAGGAGAGTGATCGCGCCCTTAATGGTTTTGGGATCGGCCTGAGGAATTTGCGGTTTAAACCCTTTCGGCGCGATTCGGTAGATGGTTCCAGATAGGGATTCGTCGTTATCGTTATGACCGCCGACTCCAGAATCAAACCAGTCGGCGACGTAGAGTGCGCCATCGGCACCAACCATGACGTCAGAAGGACGGAAGAAGTTACTGCCCTTGCTTTTAATGAAATCGAAACGGTCGAGGGATAACGCCGATTTTTTGAATTTAGGAAAGTAACCGAAGACGACCTTTCGTCCGGCCTCACAGCTCATGAGTAATCCCGAATACTTTGAGGGAAGGGCGCCATTTTCGTAGTAAGCAATTCCCGTAGGAGAGCCACCGCCGTAGATATCGCCAGCCGGTAAGACTCCAGGATCAGCCTGTCGCCACTGGGCCTGTGGAATGCTCTGACCCGGGCGTTGGTCGGCCTTCCAACCACGCTTTCCGTCGGGTGAGAAGAATCCAAGAAATCCACTCTCCATAAGCCAAGTAGTTCGGCAGGCGGGTGGATCATCATTATCGTTTTGAAAGACGTCGCCGAATGAGGTGACCGTGTGTTCATAGCTATTGCGGAACCCGTGCCCAATGATGCGAACTTGGGTGCCGTCGGGATTCATCTTGGCAGCGAAGCCGCCGACCCAAACGTGACCATCCGTGCTCTTTTTGCCCGCGATACCAAATGAATCAGCCACGGGGTTTTCTCCGCCATTGTATTGACCGCCAATAAAAAACTCATCACCGTCATTGGACTTGAACTGGGCCCCGCAGTTTCCTTGGTTGAAGTACCACTTACCGTCCGGTCCGCTGACCACGGCGTGAAGACTATGATCGTGATTTCTGCCATTAAATCCGCTGAGTCGGTTCTCGCGCTTGTCCACCTTTGGGTCGAACTTAAGATCGCCGTCGACATCCGTGTAGACAATAAGGTGTGGAGGTTGGGCCACCACAATCTGATTACCAAACACGCTGATGCCTAGAGGAGAGAGAAGTTCAGGATCCTGGATGAAGACATGAGAGTTGTCAGCCTTACCATCCTTATCGGTGTCCTCAAGAACAACGATGCGGTCACCTTCAGGGCGACGGTTCTTGTTCTTGCGATAATTGACTCCCTCGGCCACCCAGATCCGCCCTTCGGCATCGGTATCCATATTGGTGGGGTTCAGAAACATCGGGCTTGTCGCCCAAGTGGTGACTTCAAGGTCATCCGGCACGGCGATCTGCTCGGCCGGTAGGCTCTGCGGATTGGATGATTTAAGGTTAAAGTTGTCATTGGTCATGTCGTAACCAACCGGTTCGCGGTCGTAGACAAGAAAGCGAACGGAGGCGGGGGTGAGTTCACCGTCACGGAGCGCACCACCATCATCGAGAGCAATCTTGCTCCGCAGGGTGGTCGAGCCTTTGGGGAGTCGGAACCAAATAAAGGATTCGGCATGCGTGCCTAGTCCATTGGTATACTCCTTACCGGCAACCATTATGGGGCCGCCGCGGTAGTTTTGTCCTCGCTTCACTTGATTGGAGGCGGTCCGCCATCGGAGCGTGGTGAGGTCGAGAGTGGTCCCATCCTTCATGACAATTTCAGGCTCGATCCAGCTCGACCAGTCGTGGCTAGCATTGCCATCACTGGAGACGATTAGGTAGAGATCGCGCTTCTTAAGTTCGACCTCGATGGGGATCAGGCGTTCCTCGTCACCACTCTTTAGGAGCCGGCTCTTGTAAAGGGGCTCCGGTCCGACAATTTGCGCTTGCAACGCATGCGAAAATCCGGCGAAGAGAATGAGTGTATAGAATAGCGATTTCATGGGAAGAGTAAGGAAGTACCCATGGAAATTAGTCCCGAAAACGGCACCAATCAAGAGCCTATGGCTCAAGATACATAGGGAAATTTTGAGATTAAAATGGTTTTAGGATTTAACCATCTTGGCAATGGTCTGAGTGTCCTCAAAAGCCTCAAAGGTCTTCAATTTTTCACCCTCCACTGTCCACATGTGGATGCTCTCGGTTTCAAGAGTACCATCAGTGAGAACGACTCTTACGAAAATGGTGCCATCACACTCCCAGTACCTAATTGGCTTGAGGGATAAGGTAGGAATACTCTGAGCGAGGACCGCAAAATTCTTTTCGATGATTTCATCGGGTCCGACATAGCTGCCGGCGAAAGCGTAGTCGCCGTAAGTGATAAATGAGATCTGATCATCCATTAATAGTCTGAAACTCTCAATGTCACCTTCACCAAATAATTGGTATGCCTTTTCAACGATTTCTAAATTTGTCATGACTAGAGGGATAATGGGTTTTGATGAGGATGGCGAGCCTAAATTTATTGTTATTTTAGGGTTAATCAGAATGATTTTTTGTTTCTCTATTTAGCTTCCGACCTTATAAAGAGCCTCGGAGAATTTCTCGAAGAGGGAAATCGTTGCTTCATGATTGAACGGTGTATGCTGTGTATAAATGCTGGCCGCAATGCCTGATTTATGATCAATGTAAAAGTAAGTATTTCGGTATCCTCCCCAAAGAACCGTCCCTGCCTTGCGTCCATATGCTTTTGGCGTGTTATCAATCATGAAGGCCAGTCCCCACTTGGAATTTTCATCCATCAGCCCTTTGAAATCACAGCACGTTACAGGATCAAAATGCCATCCTGTAGGATCAAGGCTGATGTCACCGATTTGATTCTTTGTCATTTGCTTTACGGTTGCCGCCTTTAAAATTCTGCCACCTTTATAGGCACCATGGTCCAGCATACATTTTAGCGCTTTAGTAAAGTCATTCGGTGATGAAAATAATCCATCTTCACCACTATATTCTGTGATCTCTTTCACGGGGTACCGGTTAGGTGAGTACTCATCACCATCTATTTCCCTGAGCTTGCCCTTGCCGTCCGGGCCCCGATTGCCTAGTGAGGTGATCCTCTTTTTTTCCTTCTCTGGGACATTGTAATAAGTGCTATTCATTCCAAGGGGAGTGAAAATATATTTTTTGAAATACGCATCAAGAGACATTCCTGAAACCTTTTCGACTATCTGACCGACCCAGTCGATGTTAGTTCCGTAAAGGAATCGAGTCCCACTTTCAAATTGCCTAGGGAAGTCGTCATACTTCCATTTATCCTTATCGAATTTGGAATTTTGTTTGTAGGTGATGTTTGGGTAACCGAATCCGGCGGTATGCGTAAGGAGATGATGGAGAGTAATAGCATTTTTCGGTTTAACCAGTTTTCCGTCTGCTTTCATGATCGGAATACTAGTCATCTGCGGCATGAGATCAGACAAATCCTTATGCAGTTTAAGCTTTCCCCGCTCCACGAGCTGCATTGCTGCCATGCAGGTGATCATTTTGGTCATTGAGTGGATCCTAAAAATACTGTCCCCGGTGATTTTTTCTTCCTTGCCCCAGCTCAATCCCCCGTGCATAAAATCAAATTGGTTGCCCTTACTGTCAATGCCGACGGCGACAACCGTGGGTAGGTCAGAGCCCTTCATGACTTCACTCATCACTTGATTGATTTGCTCCTGCGCCTTTTTATTGGGATCAGCGCCTGCATGTCCAATCACAATTGCGGCAATAAAGATGATTAGGAATGATCTTAGGAGGTAAAATTTTTGCATGGGTGGATCCTAACGAAACCTCTAAGG
>JACETS010000016.1 GCA_013911195.1 Verrucomicrobiales bacterium
TCATCATATTTAAAACGTAAATAATAGGTTTATGGTTCCAATTATATCACTCAGTTGGAATGAGGCAAAACCTCAACTATATCGGCGATTGTAAACCCCTCATTATCAGTGATTTCATTGCATCTACCAAAAGAAATTTCATTTATAGGACTATTTAGGGTTTTTGAGATGTACTCATCAATTTCAATCTGGAAATAAGCTCTCGGGTTACTGGTGTATTTAACATTATAGAGTTCGAGCAGCTTTCCAAGTGGCTTGGTTCCCTCTTTAATTTCTTCAACCATTTTGATGTTCAATTTCGAGAGATCTATACCAATTGCTCCAAATTCAACAGGTTTGGAATCATCCAATTTTTTTAAAACAACCATTCTGAGAAGATAGTGTTCATTTAATTCATTATCCAAGACTTCGATATATAAATCACTTCCATGATGATTAGTAAGCGTAGAAGTCATGTCGTTCTGATGAGCTAAAAGTTTTCTTTCGGTCTCAGGTATATTTGAGTCCTGAACAGGAAAAACTTTAGGTAATTTAGATTTATTTTTGGAGTAAAAAAAATCTAAGGGCATTAAAAATGAGCTTAGCTCATCTGAGATATCGTTAGGCGTATCTTGCATTTTGGTGCTCGTTCAAAAAGAACTCATGAAGCAACATGTCAACTTGTAGTAAGCCATCTCTACTCATTTCAATTGTTTCATCATTGTATGAAAGAAACTCTTTATCTTGGAGTTCGTTCAACGTGTTCATAAATTTCTTTGAAATATCTGTATTAAATTTTTTCTTAAAGTATTTCAGGTCGACCTTTCCAAGTTTTAACTGAAGAATGAATTCTCGGATAACAATTTCTTCTTCATTTGTGGGATATGCCCTATAAATAGGAAAATCATCATCAGTTACCTGTTTAAGATAGGCACCAATATCGTGTTCATTTTGAACATGAACACCCCCAATATGACCAAAAGATGCAACACCTGTTCCAAGCATATCAGCACCTCCCCATAGTGCATCTCTATAAACAAATTTCACTTTATCCGGGTCTTTCACAACTGTGTATGCGCTTGTTACAGTGTATCCAGCATCAACAAACATATCAAAAGCTTCACTAACCCACCGTCGCTTTGTAGGCCAATCGGCAACAGGTGCAGTTAATTTACCTGACTCTTTCATTTCTTTATAAATCGTTGTGTTGTAGGGAATTTCCATTTGGTAAATGGTCACACATTCTGGTGATAACTCGATCGCTTGTCTAACACAGTCCTTCCAATTTTCCTCAGTTTCATCAATCATACCTGCTATTAGATCAATATTAATCTGAGGAAAACCTATATTTCTTGCGTAGTCATAGGCGCGTTTAATTTCCATACTACGGTGGGCCCTTCCATTGATTTCGAGAATGTGATCATCGAAATTCTCAACACCTAAACTAAGTCTAGTAACACCCATTTTTCTTATGGCATCTAACTTTTTTTCAGTCAGTGTCCCTGGTTCGCATTCAAAGGCAACTTCCTCTGCCTCATCCCAAGGAAAAACTGCCTTCATTCGATCCGTTAGATCCGTTAATTGAGATACGGATAAATAAGAAGGTGTTCCGCCTCCAAAATAAATGAATTTTGGTTTTCTTCCTTTTAGATATGGTTTGTCCCCATATTTCTCAATCTCTTTTATTCCTGAATCAATGTAAGCTTTTATTTCAGATGCTTTTTTATCAGTGTAAACTCTAAAATAGCAAAAATGGCAACGCTTTCTACAAAAAGGGATATGAAAATAAATACCTAATGGTAATGGATTGGAAGGTGATGGTGAATTTAGAACATCATGTACATCACTAACGAAATCAGGCTTCCAAAATGAATACTGCGGATAATTTGATATGAAGTAGTTACCTACACCTGTCTCTTCTGATGTTTTTGAGTCAATCATAGGAAAAAAATATTAATTTATTGGCTTTTTGTTGAATCATTGAAGCAGTAAATCTTTCCGTCATCGCATCCTATAACAAGCTTTCCATCTACAATCGCTGGTGAAGATCTTATATTATCTCCAAGTTCAAAGCTCCACTTTTCTTTTCCTGATTTAATATTCACAGCATATATAGATCCATCACCAGAACCCACGAAAACATTGTCACCTGAAACTACTGGAGAGCTCTCAATTCCATTTCCTGTTTTAAACTCCCAGATGCCATCTCCTGATTTTCTATTAATTTTATATAGTCGTTTATCCCTACCTGCAGCAAATACTGAATCCTTAGTTACGGCAGGTGAAGAAAAATAAGGGAAGTCCCGTTCACCAAATTCCCAAATTTGTTTTTTCTTTTTTAAATCAAATGCAGCAACTCGATTCCCATGATGAGCAACATATGCAACTGAATCAACAACCACGATTGAATTAGCAATATAATTTTCTGCATCCATTGTCGTGTGTATTTTTCCGTCTTCGGTTTTTATTCCATAAATCTGTGCATCACATCCACCAAAATAAATTTTACCATCGGCTATTCCTGGAGCGCCATTAACGTAATTTTGAGTTTCATATTTCCATTTAAGCTTTCCACTATCTAATGAAACGCAATGCATGTAATTGTCATAACTTCCAGCAAGTACGTATAATTTGTTGTCTTCCTTGCTTTTAAATAAATTTACCCCTCCAAGAATTTCTCCATCCGTTTCGTATTTCCATTTAACCTTACCATCCGATTGGTTCATGCAGTATAAAAAACCATCCCCAGATCCAAAGATAACATAACTTCCAGCAATACATGCCGTACCTTCAATAATATCTTCGGTATCGAACTCCCATAAAATTTTGCCTGATTTTAGATCCATGCTGACGAATTTCCCTTCTTCGTTTCCCACAAATATTTTGTCACCCGCTACAACTGGAGTAGCAAATACGCTTCTTCCTATTTTAATATCCCAAGCTAGTTTCAAGGGTAATTGAAGACTGTGTTTGGCAACACCTCTCATGTCAGCTGATCCGCGAAAAAAATTCCAATCAGCAGAGGCACAATGAGTTACAATAAAGTATCCTATAAAAACGATAAATGGATTCATTTTTTGTTTATGTTTACTCAGATATTTAATCATATATATAGATACTTTAATATAGGTTCATCGCAACCTTACCAATATAACATAATTTAATGGATGATTTTATCAGTAAAAGACCAAAAAAAATACCATTCGAGCTTTATTCTGAATATGAAGATAGACCATTTCATACATGCACGCGCTGCGGTGAAACATTAATGGATTATGATGAAGGATACCAAATTGCAAAAATATTCAAAAATGGGGAAGCTATTTTCGAATATGCATTATGTTTCTCTTGTCATGCTGAAATGATTTCTGAATTTTCGTCTGAATCAAGACAAACTCTAGAAGACTTTTATAGGGAAAATATGAATCCCAATGTAGGGCTTGAAGGTTGTGCTTTTTGCAATATGAATCGTTTGGAGGTTGAAAAAGACGAATATTCTATCGGAGCAATGTGTCATGGTGAAAATATGGTGGATAGTTTCATTATTTGTTCTGCTTGTATGGAAAAAACAAACTCTCTAATATCTGCAAAAACTCAAAAAGTCTGGGATGATTTTATTAATGAAAATTTTCCTGGTGTTCCAGCAAATGCATTACCATCGCCAGGAAAACTAGGCGTTTTATGATTAATCATAAATGAAAGAGAAAGAACATAAAATCATCTGTAAAAGCTTTATCTTAAGATCTTTATTCAGTGTGATTACTGCACTTGGATTTGTTGTTTTGTCATATCTTGATTACATTTTTTTGGGAATAGGTGTTACTTTCATTCTTGCCCTTCCACTTTCATATATTTTAAGTGTTAAGATGTTTCCAGATTCATCTGAATTTTATTCTCATGAACACAAATTTTTCTTAAGATCAAGAAAGGGTTTAAAACCTGATGAGGAAAGTAGCCCCATTAAAGGGCATTATTACGATGACTTTATGAGAGGTTAAATTTTAATGAATAATACTACTCAACAAAATGAAAAAAAACGAAATGTCGTTAGTAGTCTGCATCTATTAAAAGAACATCTTTCTCAATCTAAGCTAAGATCATTAAGCATTAATTCTGAATCCCTTTCTAAGCTTAAGAGCTTTAAAAAAAGATTTTCACATTCTAATACAGCAATTAATTCATCAAGTTCGCAAGACGATAAGAACAAAAGAATAAAAGATTTAGAATTTGCAGCAAAGAATGATAATGAACTAAGAGGTGTTGATTCATTGAGAGACACATTTGTTTTTTCTGATGGCAATGTCGAATCTGAATTAATGTTTATTGGTGAGGCTCCTGGTTATGAAGAAGAGAAGCTCAAAAAACCATTTGTAGGTCCATCTGGACAATTACTTGATAAAATAATATCAGCTATGGGTGTTAGTAGAAATGACATCTACATTTCAAATATTGTTAAATATAGACCTAAAATAGGTGATGGACACCAAGGTCATTCTAATAGGAAGCCCTCATCAGAGGAAATGAGTTTATCAATTAAATACATCCTTAATGAGATTGAAATTATCAAACCTAAGCTAATTGTGACTTTAGGAGGGGCTGCTACGAAAGGGCTGCTTAAATTAGATCAACCAATTTCGTCACTTAGAGGAAAAATTCACGAGCTTAACGACATAAAAGCCATCGTAACTTACCATCCTTCTTATCTACTAAGAAGTAAAAACCCTAACCAAGATAAAAGATTGGTATGGGAAGATATGCTGATGGCAATGGATTTTCTAAAAATGTCTATCAGTCAAAGACAAAGGAATTACTTTAAATAGTCTTACTCCCCAGTCTCTGGTTCTTCAGTCTCTGGTTCTTCAGTCTCTGGTTCTTCCTCTGAGCTTTCTCTGACAGGTGCTATATCTTGCAGTTTTTCTTCTTCGTTAAGTGTAACAAGTTTAACTCCTTGGGCATTTCTTCCAGTTTCTCTAACATCTGAAACTCTAATTCTAATACTTTGTCCCCCAGTTGTCATGAGCATTAGTTCATCATCATCAGCGACTGCTGCTGCTCCTACAACTTGACCAGTTTTTTCAGTGCATTTCATTGTTATGACCCCCTTGCCTCCACGCGATTGCTGTCTGTAATCATCAAATGATGTTCTTTTTCCAATGCCATTTTCAGATGCAACTAATAGTTTCTGTTCATCAGAAACTAATGCTAGACCTATAACGCAATCCTCTCCACGAGGTCTAATTCCGAATACTCCTGATGTAGCGCGTCCTTGAGATCGCGCTTGTTCTTCGTTGAATCTTAAGCTCAATCCACTTTTGGTAATAAGCACTACATCATCTGAACCACATGTTAACCGAACATCTATCAGTTCATTACCTTCATCCAATTTAATCGCTATAATTCCATCTTTCCTATAGTTTCTAAAGTCGTTCACCGCAGTTTTTTTAATTTTTCCGCTTCGAGTAGCAAAAAGTATAAAACCGGAGTCACTAGAAAAGGTGACATCGTTTCCTTCGTCATCTGTTACATAGACAAGCCTTAAGACTGCAGCTATCGACTCCTCATTTTGTAAGTTAAGAACATTCTTGATGCTTCTTCCTCTGGATGCTCGAGATGCTTCTGGTAGCTCATATACTCTTTCGACATAAACTCTACCAGAATTAGTGAAAAACATTAAATAATCATGTGCTTGAGCGGTAAAGAGGTGTTGTACAAAATCCTCTTCTGAATCATCTTTCGTTCTAGTTTCCATGCCACGAACACCCTTCCCTCCTCTGGCCTGAACTCTGTACTCACTGGAGGCAGTTCTTTTAACATATCCACGATGGCTAAGAGTTACGATCATTCCTTCATTCGCTATCAGATCCTCAATACCAATTTCACCTTCGTCAGGTAGTATTGGGCAACGTCTAGATGTTGCGTATTTCTCTTTAATTTCAAGAAGATCAGTTTTGATGATTTCTAAAACTCTGGCTTCTTTATCTAAAATATCTAGAAGGTCTTTAATTTCTTCAATGACGTTATCATAATCACCCTTAATTTTGTCACGTTCCATTGCCGTGAGCTGATAAAGCCTCAATTCAAGAATTGAATTAACCTGTCTGTCAGTAAAAATATACTCATCCCCCTCAATGCTGGGTTGATCTCTAATAAGGACTCCCAGTGCCTCAGCTGTTTTAACGCTGAATTTATAATCTTTTAATCTTTCCCTAGCTTCGTCCCTGTTTTTGGAATCCCTAATTATTTGAATAAAATCATCAAGATGACCAAGGGCTAACAAAAATGCTTCGAGATTTTCAGCTCGGTCCTCGGCCTTATCCAAAAGGAATTTTGTTCTGCGAATAACAACTTCCCTTCTGTGTTCAATAAACGCATCAAGGGCCTCAATGATAGATAGCTGTTTAGGCCGACGCTCATGAATCGCAAGCATATTAACACCAAAAGATGTCTCCATGGCTGTCAGCTTATATAACTGGTTTACAACTACTTGGGGTCTTGCGTCTCTTTTAAGAGTTATTTCTATGCACGTAGCCTCATCAGAGAGATCTCTCATTCCAGAAATGTCAGTAAGGATCTTCTCTCTAACTAATTCTGCAATTCTTTGCTGGAGCGTGGCTCTATTTACACCGTGAGGAACTTGTTTGATTATAATTTGTGATGTTCCTGATGATGTTTCTTGAACATCCATGACACCTCGTATTTTGACGCTTCCACGACCAGTTCTGAAATAATTATCTATTCCTTTATATCCTCTAATTTCACATGCGCCAGCGAAGTCTGGTCCCTTGATAAACTCTTTGATCTCTTCAACTGTTATTTGAGGATTTTCAATTTTGGCACATAGTCCATCAATAACTTCACCAAGATTATGGGAAGGGATATTTGTGGCCATTCCTACTGCGATACCAGTACCTCCATTTACCAACAGATTTGGTATGGAAGCAGGTAAGACCTCTGGCTCTACTGAGTTACCATCATAAGTTTCATGATGATCGACAGTCCGTTTTTCAAGATCTGTCATCATTGACGATCCAAGATGAGTTAACCTTGCCTCAGTATAACGCATTGCTGCAGGAGCATCACCTTCAACAGAACCGAAGTTACCTTGTCCATCTACCAAGGTCTCTCTCATTGTCCATGGCTGAGCCATATTGACCATGGTTGGGTATATAGCACCATCACCATGTGGATGATACTTACCCATAGTTTCACCAACTATTCTTGCACATTTGAGATGTGGCTTAGAGGCGGATAATGATAAGTCATGATGCATTGCATACAAAAGACGTCTTTGAGAGGGTTTTAGTCCATCTCTCGCGTCTGGCAGTGCTCTTGAAACAATAACTGACATTGAGTAGTCCAAAAATGATTTGGACATTTCATCAGCTACATTTATTTGCTTTATAGATTCGTCTGACATCGGGGGTGATTATTTTAATGTTATACGTCGAGGTTTTGTACGTTTAGAGCATTATCTTCTATGAAGCGTTTTCTTGGCTCCACGACATCTCCCATCAATACATCAAACATTTTACTAGCTTCTTCGTAATTTTCGTGATCGAACTGAACCCGTAAAAGTTTTCTTTTTTCTGGGTCCATTGTTGTGGAGTAGAGCTCTTTAGCATTCATCTCTCCTAAACCTTTGAATCTTTGAATTCGCATTCCTCTTTTTCCTATATCAAGAATTCTATCGAGGATTTCAAATAGATTAAATACTGGATCAACTATCATCTGATCACCTTCTCCTTCAACTAGTTCATAGGTGGGTTTGTCCTCTGAATAAAATGGCTTAGTTGTTAAACCAAGCTCCTCAAGGCGTTGTAAGATTTTGGAAATTGCAAGACACTCATGTAACTCATATTTAATACCTCTTCTTTGAACCCCATTATTTTTATTTGCATAAGATTCTATTTCCTCATCTGTCAATTCTTCATTAAACAGTCTTAAGTCTCGATTGTTATTACTGAAATCGAGCAAAGATTTTTCATCATTAAAATAAGATATACTTTCTTCGTTTCCAATTCTTACCCTGACCATGTATTCAGGAAGTTTGTCACCTTCTGAATGATTTAAAATATCTTTAAAACTTCCTCCGTGACCTTCGAGTGTCATTACAAACCTAGTTAACTGCGATAGAGAATCTAATACACCTCTAAGAAGATCTGTTTCTATGTATTCATCAGTACCAGCCTTTCTTAATTTAACTTCTTCCGAACCTAAAGATATCAAAATTTTGTTAAGCTCTATATCGTCTGCAACATATTCCTCTCTTTTCTTTCTTGTGACTTTGTATAATGGTGGTTGAGCGATATAGAGATACCCTGCCTTCACGAGCTCAGGCATGTGACGACAGAAAAATGTCAACAATAGAGTTCTAATGTGAGATCCATCAACATCTGCATCAGTCATGATTACCACTTTATGATATCTAACTTTGTCCAATTTGAATGCACCCTCTTGCTCATCTTCACCTGAACTTTCTCCTATTCCTGCACCAATCGCAGTGATCATTGCTTGAATTTCTTTATTCTGAAGCGCTTTATGTAATCGAGCCTTCTCTACATTAATTACTTTACCTCTTAAGGGGAGGATGGCTTGAGTTGTTCTATTTCTTCCTGCCTTAGCCGAACCACCAGCAGAATCACCCTCAACAATGAATATTTCAGATTTTGCAGGATCACGTTCAGAACAGTCAGCAAGTTTACCTGGTAGGCCCCCTCCGGAAAGTACAGATTTTCTAACTGTCTCTCTCGCTTTTCTTGCAGCTTCTCTAGCACGTGCTGCATTAACAGCTTTTTCAATTATAACTTTAGCCGTTGATGGATTTTCATCGAAGAACTGTTGTAAGCCTTCGTATACGACTGAGCCAACAACACCTTCAATTTCAGTATTTACTAATTTTGATTTAGTTTGTGAGTTAAATCTCGGATTCGGCATTTTAACGCTAATGACACAAACAATTCCCTCTCTTACGTCATCGCCTGAAAGGACAGGATCTTTATCTTTTAATAGCTTGTTGTTTTTTGCGTACTGATTAATTGCTCTTGTTAAGGCTCCTCTAAAACCTGACAAGTGAGTGCCTCCGTCTGGGTTTGGTATGGAGTTTGCAAAGCATAGTATGTGGTCATTATATGAGTCATTGTATTGAAAAACGATGTCAGCAAATACATCGTCTTCAGTTACCTTGCCATCGTAATCGATTTCAACCTGTCTCTTTCCTTTAACCACTATGGGTTCGGGGTGAACTAAATTTTTATTTTCACCCAGTTGGCCAACATATTCTTCAATGCCTTTAGCATAATAAAATGTTTGAGTTGATTCCTTCTCAGGACGTTCATCAATAAGTTCAATTGTGAGTCCAGGATTGAGAAAGGAAAGCTCTCTCATTCTCTTGGCCAATCTTTCTGTTTGGAAGACGATAGTGTCTGTAAAAATTGTAGCATCAGGATAAAATGTAACCTTTGTGCCAGTTGGCTTAACGGGTATTTTACCAATGACCTCCAAAGGCTTTACGGTTTTACCTCTTTCAAACATAATGGCGTGAAGCTTTCCATCTCGGCGAACTTCTGCCTTAAACCAATCGGACAAAGCGTTCACACATTTAGCGCCCACTCCGTGAAGCCCACCTGAATACTTATAGGCACCTTGACCGAACTTTCCCCCTGCGTGTAAATTGGTTAACACTAGTTCAACTGCTGGAACGCCGAATTTAGGATGAATATCAACTGGTATTCCTCTGCCATCGTCATCGATCGAAATGGATCCATCAACATGAAGTGCAATGACAATTTTGTTACAGAAACCGGCCAAATGCTCATCAATTGAATTATCAAGCACCTCGAAAACACAATGATGAAGACCTCTTTCATCTGGGTCACCGATATACATACCAGGTCTCTTCCTTACTGCTTCGAGACCTTCTAATTTATCAATTTGAGCAGCATCGTATTGTTGACCGCCTGCGGTTACATCAGATTCATCAACTTCGTTATTAATTTCTTCTTCAGACATTTAATAATTATTAAATACTTGGTTTTTATTGGGGGTTAAATAAAGAGCTTATTAAGCTAATCATTCTATGCCGATAGGTACCAAATTAGCAATACTTTAGGGATGAATTATTTACTAATAAATTCACATCTTAATACCCATAACATGCTGATCTATAGGGTGATACATATGTTTCAATTTTAGTTGTATTTATAATTCATTATTGATTTAACTTTTCATTAATAAAGTAGATAAAAAATTATCAAAATAGATCAAAAATAACTATTTAATATACATAAACTTTTAAACTAAATAAATGTTCTATTTGGTCATTTATCAAAGTTGCAGGCTGCTGTAGTAAGATTAAGTTTTAAATGATGGTAACAACGACAAACTCTCCTGATCTTAAAGATCAAATCTTAGATCTTAAGGAGCAAAGGAACGCTGTTCTTCTAGTTCACAATTATCAAATTGCTGAAATTCAAGACATTGCTGATTATGTAGGAGATTCTCTTGGTTTGGCATATCAGGCGAAGAAAACAGAGGCTGATACAATTGTTTTTTGTGGTGTTCACTTCATGGCCGAAACAGCCAAAATTGTTAACCCTGATAAAACCGTAATATTACCTGATAAAGATGCTGGATGTTCTTTAGAGGAATCATGTGATGGCAATCAATTAGAATCTTTTCTAAAGGAAAATGCGGACAAGAATTATTATGTTATCGCTTATATAAATTGTAGCGCTCATGTGAAATCATTATCTGATTGTATATGTACAAGTGGTAATGCTATTAAAATTGTTGAGTCAGCTCCAAAGGATAGACCAATTCTTTTTGTTCCAGATCAAAACCTAGGTGCATGGGTCATGGAGCAAACAGGAAGAAAAATGGACTTGTGGCAAGGGTCCTGTTATGTGCACGTTGAATATACTAGAGAAAGTATTTTAAAAATTCGGGAAGAATATCCTAATGCTGAACTAGTATCGCATCCTGAGTGTACATATGCAGTAAGGATGTTGTCTGATGAAGTGTGCTCCACGGAGAAAATGATTGGATATGCTAAAAATTCAAAGTCTAAGGATATTATTATTGCTACTGAAAATGGGATGCTGCACCGTTTAAGAAATGAGGTTCCTGATAAGAATTTTATTCCTGCGCCAACACAAAACTGTGCATGTTCTGAGTGTCATTTCATGAAAATGAACACCCTAGAAAAACTCAGAGACTGCCTTCTGAATTTAAGTCCTGAGGTTGTGCTTCCTGAGCAAATTAGAGTTAAAGCGGCTGCACCTATTCAAAGAATGCTTGAGCTTAGCAGCTAACATTTCTTGTTATTCTTTTGCTGTATTTCATTAGAAAAATACACATCAAAACGATTAATATATCTATCATAATTTGGATTTGAACACTGGTGTTTAACCCTAAGCAGCCACAATTGATATCTATATTTCTAGCCAATAATGAGATTAATGATGCTATAAATACACTCATCGTCATACATGCAATTAAGAGAGATCCTTGATAAAGAAATTTAATCAGGATAGAAATACCAAGAATAATCTCTAAAGGGGGTAGTGTCATTGCCAGAATGCCTACCCATGGATCATTTAGTATTTGGTAATTTCTAATACTTAGCTCAAATGATTGTAAGTCATTTATTTTTAAAAATCCCGCATAAAAAAATATTCCTCCGACAATTATTCGAAACAATAACTCAATCGGATCAACGCGATTTTCTAACCACACTGGTAGCTTTTTAATCAATCAAAACATAACAAAGGATTAAGAAATAAATTCAATAATTTTGCTACCCATCTCAGCCGTATTTACCATAGTAGTGTCAGCTTCATTTGTATATATATCTCCGGTACGGTAGCCCTCGTCAATAGTTCTACGTACGGCATTATCGATTGAATCAGCAGCTTCAGTTAAACCTAATGAATATCTAAGCATTAAAGAAGCTGATAAAATTTGTGCACAAGGATTGGCGATGCCCTTTCCGGCAATATCAGGTGCAGTACCCCCGCTAGGTTCGTACATTCCAAAATATAATCCATTTCCTGTTGATTGGCCAAGGCTTGCACTAGCTAACATACCAAGAGATCCTGCAATCATTGCCATTTCATCGCTAAGTATATCGCCAAATAGATTTGGAGCTAAAATAACATCAAATTCCTTTGGTCTTCGAATTAATTGCATTGCTGCGTTATCAACATATAAATGGTCCAATTTAACATCAGGATATTGAAGAGATACCTTCTCAACGACTTCTCTCCATAATATTCCGTTTCTTAATACGTTGGCTTTATCAATTGATGTAATCTTCTTTGATCTTCCCATAGCCGCGTTAAAGGCAACATGTGCAATTCTTTCAATTTCAGATTCCTTATAAATCATTGTATCAATGGCAGTCTTCTCTCCATTGATATCACCCAATGACTTAGGTTCTCCAAAATAGATGCCACCAGTTAATTCACGAACGCATAAAACATCAAATCCACCTTCTATGATATCACCTCTAATTGGTGATGCTCCAACTAAAGAGGGAAAACAAAGACTTGGTCGCAGATTAGCAAACAGTCCAAAATGCTTTCGTAGTGGGAGTAATGCACCTCGCTCTGGCTGCTGATCTGGGGGTAAAGATTCCCATTTGGGGCCGCCTACAGAACCAAAGAGAATAGCGTCTGAGTGTTCACATGACTTTAAAGTTTCATCAGGTAATGGAGTTGATTTCTCATCAATCGCAATCCCTCCGACTAATTGATGATCAAGTGATAAATTGAAATCATATCTATCACATACAGATTCTAGGACTTTTATAGCTTGGTCCATTACCTCTGGACCGATTCCATCACCTGAAAGTATAGAAATATTGAATGTTTTTTCGCTCATTTAACTTGGAGGATCAATCAATGTTGAAATAATTGCAACCAGTGATATCAGATAATTAATTAGGAGTGAATTATAGTCCCTTTACTGAATTGATGAACCTTTCAACAAGTGATGGATCTTTAAAACCATTTTCATTTTCCACTCCACTAGCGACGTCAACAGCTGAAGGATTAACTTCCTTTATTGCAGCAGTTACATTTGACACATTTAATCCGCCAGCAAGTACTACAGGCCGGTCTGGATTTTTCGATTTGAATTTTTTTGCATAATCCCACTCAAAAGTATGCCCAGAACCACCGAAATCATTTCCACAAAATGTGTCTAATAAAACAGTCTTTACAACTATCTTAGTGGCGGAATTAACAGATTTGTCATCTCTTATTCCGACAGCCCTTATTACCTTATATTCATCTAAAAATTTCTCACAAAAAGAATTATCTTCGGTTCCATGTAATTGTGCGGTGTGAATAATTCCATCATCAATTAGGGAAATTATATTTTCATAACTCTCATTAACGAATACACCAATTCTTTCTACTTTTGGATCTAATTTATCAATCCATTTTTCGACAATATCTCTTGTTACATATCTTTTTGATTTCGCCCAAAAATTTATGCCAAGTGCATCAGCACCAAGGTTGGTGCATTGAACCGCGTCATCGAGTGAACGTATTCCACAAATTTTTACGCCTACCTTATTGGTTTTAACTAAGTCGGGAATCATTGAATTATTCTCTTAGTGTTATCGCCTGTTGGGTGGCGGTAATTATTCGATCAATTGAAAGAGGTCTGTAAATTAAATCTTTTACGCGAGCATCCTTTCTCAAATCGTCGTTTTTACTACTATCATTCTCATCACCTATAAATATTACCGGTGGATATTGTGGCTCATTTTGATGAACTTTAGAATGAATCATGCAGAGCATATCATAAAGCAAGGGGCCACTTAGATTTGGCATATTGATACCAAACATCAAAAGTGAATAAGGTCTTTTAACCGCTAACTCAAATGCATACTCAGATGAAGGAGAAGTATCGATGTCTACATTAAGCAAGTTTGTAATAGACTCTCTTATTAGACGAAGTGTGCCAGTATCTGGATGACAGGCAAGAATACGAAATGAACTCTTTGGTTGATTTGTTTGATTAGAGTTCATAGATAGCTAATATGTAAATATAAGCTGATTTACTGATAAAATACAAATATCTACTAGAATTGAGCCTAAGAAATAATACAAATATCATTAAAATTCGTGGAGCACGTCAGCATAATCTAAAGAATATAGATGTTGAAATTCCACGTTATAAATTTGTAGTTATAACAGGTACAAGTGGTTCAGGCAAATCGTCTTTAGCCTTTAATACAATATATGCAGAGGGACAAAGAAAATACGTTGAAAGCCTATCTTCTTATGCAAGACAATTCTTGGACCAACTTGAAAAACCAGACGTCGACTCCATAGAAGGCCTTTCGCCTGCACTTGCAATCGAGCAAAGAAGTTCTTCGCCTAATCCAAGGTCAACAGTAGCAACATCTACAGAAATATATGATTATCTTAGAGTATTATACTCTTCAGTGGGCGTACCTCATGATCCTAAGACGGGTGTAATGATAAAAAAAATGTCAATTGGTGAGATTGTGGATCAGTTGTTACAACTGGATGATAAAACTAAATTAATCATCCTTAGTCCATATCAAACGAATAAGGAAACTAATCTTCGAACAGTCATAGATCGACTTAAAAGAAACGGATTTATAAGAGCAAGAATTGATAATAAAATTATTCAAATCGACAGTGAAAACATTAAATTGCCAAAAACGAAATTTAAAAAAGTTCAGGCTGTTGTGGACCGGGTTGTAATTAAGGATGGAATCAGGTCTAGGTTATACAACTCAATTGAGACTGCACTCAAATGGGGTGGACAAAATGTTGACGTTTTAATCGAAAGTAATTCAGAAGAATGGCAGGAAAAAAAATTCACAACTACATACAGCAATCCTGAAACTGGGTTTACTCTACCGGAATTAACACCAAAACATTTCTCATTTAATAGTCATTTAGGGGCATGTACAAAATGTCATGGTATAGGGACCATTTTACAGGCTGAAAAAAACCTCTTCATAAAAGATGAAAATCTATACTTATCAGAAGGAGCTGTAAAATCATGGTGGAGTCGTAATAAAAAGTTAATGACAATACACGATCGCCAAATTAAAGCCTTGGCTAAGGTGTTTGATATATCCCTCGAAACGAAATTTTCAGAGTTAAGCGAAGAGTTTATCGAATGTCTATTTTATGGGACATCAAATAACCCTTCTTTAAAAGAAACCTTTGATTATGAGGGTTTATGCGTTCAAGCAGAGAGATTATACAAAACAAGTAAAAGTGAAAGCACCAAGAGAAATGTAAGGCGATTCATGTTACCTAAGGTGTGCCCTGTTTGTAGCGGTAATAGATTAAAAAAAGAGATTTCTTTCGTCACTATAAAACATCAACAACTCGGAAGCTTATCTATTGATAGACTATCGAACCTTAACATTAAAGATTCTTTGAAATTTATTGAAGGCATCGATTTGTCAGACTCAGATCATGAAATTATCAGAGATGTTAAAAATGAATTATTGAAAAGATTACAATTTTTGTTCGATGTGGGACTATCTTATTTAAATTTAGATCGTGAAAGTGGAACTCTTTCTGGTGGTGAAGCTCAAAGAATTCGTCTTGCGACGCAGATAGGTTCTGGATTGTCTGGCGTCCTATATGTACTTGATGAACCAAGTGTTGGACTACATCAATCTGACAACGCTCTTCTTTTAAGAGCATTTAAAAACTTAAGAGACCTTGGAAATTCAGTTATAGTGGTTGAGCATGATGCGGAAACCATACTTGCGGCTGACCACGTTTTGGACCTAGGACCAGGGGCAGGTCCTAGAGGTGGTAATTTGATAGCTCAGGGCACTCCCGAGGATATTATTAATTCAGATAGTTCTATCACTGGAAAATATCTATCACAAGATCTCCAAATAAATGCCCCAACGAATAGAATAACACCTCCCAAAAGAGTTAACATGTCAGACGCCTTTGATTCAGGTTGGATTACTATTCAAAATGCTAGTGAGAACAATCTGAAGAATATAAATGCTTCCTTCCCACTAGGGTGCTTGACTTGTGTTACAGGAATATCGGGCAGTGGCAAGTCAACATTAGTAAATAATATTCTAAAAAGATCAATATTTAACAGATTTTATAATGCCAAGGATCAGCCTGGATTACATGAAAAGATCGTTGGCTTAAATCAAATTGATAAGGCAATTGTCATAGATCAATCCCCTATTGGTAAAAGTCCTAGGTCCAACCCTGTTACTTACAGTGGTGCATTTAGTGAAATCCGAAAACTATATGCTCAGGTACAAACCTCAAAAATTCGAGGCTATGATATGGGCAGATTTAGTTTTAATGTAAAGGGAGGTCGTTGTGAGGAATGTAAGGGAGATGGTTTTATAAAGATAGACATGCACTTTCTGAACGATGTTTATGTTAAATGTGAAAGTTGCAATGGTGCCAGATATAATAGTGAAACTTTAGACGTAACTTACAAAGGAAAGAATATAGCGGAGGTTTTATCTATGACCGTAGATGAAGCTACACAATTTTTTTCAAAGATCCCCAAAATATATTCAAATCTCAGAGCCATGGGAGAAGTTGGTTTAGGTTATATCAAACTTGGACAAGCTGCTAATACTTTATCAGGAGGTGAAGCACAGAGGCTTAAACTAGCATCAGAATTATCAAAAAACTCCACTGGAGATACTTTGTATCTACTTGATGAACCCACAACGGGTTTACATTTTTCTGACATCAATAATTTGCTGTCAGTCTTATTTAAACTGCGAGATAGCGGAAATACATTAATTGTAATTGAACACAACCTTGATGTTGTTAAATGCGCAGACTGGATAGTCGATATGGGACCAGAAGGAGGGCCCGGTGGAGGTTATATCGTTGCTGAGGGATCACCAGATGTAGTGTCTAATCACAAATCAAGCATTACAGGTAAATTTCTTAAAGAGCTCTTAAAATAAAGTTCTATATAACTCTATCATTTCCACCATCCAATGAGATTTGTGATCCCGTTGTCTTTGAGAAAGCATCGCTATTCATAAGTGAAACCATTTTTCCAACGTCGGCTGATTTAATCTCAGTTTTCATTAAATTTCTGGTCTTATATTCATCTATTGTTAGACCATAACGTTCTGCGGATCGGGCTAACGCCTCAGGTGTCCAAAGCTTTGTATCAAAGACTGCGTCAGGGTGTATGATGTTACATCTTACCCCATGCGGAGCTAACTCTAAAGCTGCAACGCGGCATAGTTGGGTAAGACCAGCCTTTGCACAAGAATAACTGGCAGCACCAGCACCTGGTGCCATGACATTACGAGAACCAACTAAGACAATGGAACTGGATATCCCATTCTTTAAAAATGGAATGGAATGCTTTAGAAAAAGTTGATGACTTGTAAGGTTGACCGCCATTGATTTCTGCCAATTGCTTTGATTCATTTCATCTATGTATGCCCCAGCAGTAAATATACCTGCATTACTAACCACGATATCAATACCGCCATATGAATTTATAATATGGTCAATTGTTGATTTAACTTTACCCTCATCAGTTAAATTAATAACAATTCCCTCTCCATTAATTTTTTCCATTTGAGAGCTAATGTCTGGACTTAAATCAAGACCAATTACTGTTGCTCCATCGAGTGCTAATGCCTCAGCACAGGCAAAGCCAATTCCAGCTGCTGAACCTGTTACTATAGCAACTTTACCTTGGTGAGGCAAAGATTTGGATTCTGCTTTTTTTAATTTCGCTTGTTCCAATTCCCAGTACTCAATCTCAAAGAGCTTACTTGCACTAAGAGCTTTCCACCCACCAAATGCTAACTCAGTTTTCAAGATCGTTTTGATCGTGTGGTTAACGATATCTTTTACAATACTTAATTCTTTTTTATTTCTACCAAAAGTTAAAATGCCCTTTCCAGGAAATACTGCCCATCTTGGTGCAGGATCAAGCATTGTCATTTCTTTAGAGGAATATTTATTAAAATATTTTATATAATCAGCTGCATAGTTATCTATGGATTTCTGTATATCTGAGTCTATAACGAGAGGAATTCTTTTAGTTCTAATAACATGATCAGGTGTTAGAGGACCTCTGGTTGCTACGGATTTGACATTTTTAAGATTAGCAAATTCACAGGCTAATTGAGAGCTATCAAAGTGAGAATTAACTGGGCATCCCCTCCATTCTGAAACAACCTTTCGAATTAATGAAAGATCCGAGTTGTTGGGTAGAGATAACTTAGTTTTGGATAATTTCTTAGAACCAATAGATTTTTTGATAAATCTTTCAGCCTTTGTAACCAACTTGATCATTAATTGGTAAGACTTTTTAGCATCATCGTGAAATGTGAAGATTCCATGATTCATTAAAATCATTCCTTCAACCTTTTTCATATCAGCTTTCAAGACTTGTTTCTTAACCTCTTTCGCTAAATCAAAACCAGGCATTACATAAGGAACGATAATTACTTTGTCACCAAAAACATCAATGATATTTTGCTTACCTTTTGGGGAATTCGTTAATGAAAGAACTGCATCAGCATGGGTATGGTCAACAAATCTATAAGGAATCACAGCATGAACTATTGCTTCAATTGAAGGGTTAGACGAATTTGGGTCAATCATGGAGGATCGGCACTGATCTACCATTTCTGTATCGCTTAATGAGTCAAATTCAGACAACTTTAGAAGTGCACTCATCTTACATCCTGAAAAGTCCTTTTCTTCAATCGTCTCTAGATCACAACCGCTTCCTTTAACATAAAGATAGTCAGATAGATTACCGAAAAAATCCTTTTTCCTTATCTTAACAGAGGTGTTACCACCACCATGTAATACAAGATCTGAATTTTGACCTAATAGCCTAGATGTATAAACGCGTTTTGATAAGAGTGATTTATTATATTTCTTCGCGTCATTATCATTCCAAAGTGATTTCATGATTTATTTATCTTTGCCCAAGTGTCACGTAAAGCAATTGTTCGGTTGAATATTAGTTTGTCCTTTGTTGAATCTTTTGAGTCCAAACAAAAATAGCCCTTTCTTTCAAATTGGAAGTTTTGGCCGTGAATTGATTCTTTTAGAGAGGGTTCCAATTTACAAATGTTTAAAACCTCAAGTGCGTTTTCATTGAAGCATTTTCTCCAATCATCCTCTGTTGAAGGATCTTCAGAATTAAAAGTTCGATCATATAGTCTTATTTCTGCATCAATTGACTCATAATAAGGAACCCAATGTATAGCAGCTTTAACTTTTCTGCCTTCCGGATTTTTGCCTAAAGTGTCGGGATCATAAGTGCATAAAATTTCAATTACGTTACCTTCATTGTCCTTTATGACCTCATTACAACGAATGCAGTAAGAATATCTTAGTCTAACCTCAGAACCAGGGCTCAACCGGAAATATTTTTTTGGAGGATCTTCCATAAAATCATCTGCCTCTATGAAGACAGTACCATTAAAAGGAATTGATCTTTTACCAGAATCTGGATCTTCAGGGTTATTAACCGCGTTCATGGTTTCATATTTATCCTTATCGGGCCAATTTGTAATGGTCAGTTTAATTGGGTTTAGTACAACCATTTTGCGTTCAGCAATCTTATTTAAATACTCTCTCACGGTATGTTCTAATAATGCGATGTCAGTAACTCCTGAAAACTTGGTTACTCCAATTGACTTACAAAAAGTTTTTAATGCTTCAGGTGGATAACCTCTCCGTCGAAGACCAGATATGGTTGACATTCTTGGGTCGTCCCAGCCGTCCACATAATTTTCATTAACCATCTCAATTAACTTTCTTTTACTCAAGAGCGTGTAACTTGGCTGTAATTTACTGAATTCAATCTGTCGTGGTTTATGAGCAACAGGAAGGTTGTCTATGAACCAATTATACAAAGGTCTGTGTTGTTCGAATTCAAGGGTACAAATTGAATGAGTTATGCCCTCAATTGAATCACATTGACCATGTGCAAAATCGTAACTTGGATATATACACCACTTGTTTCCTGTTCGGTGATGCTTTATTTTCATTATTCTATAAATGACTGGATCGCGTAGGTTCATGTTTGGATCAGACATATTAATCTTAGCCCTAAGAACTTTTTCCCCTTCCTCGAAAATGCCTTCACGCATTTTTTCGAATAGTTCCAAGTTTTCTTCAATCGTTCTTGATCGGTACGGACTTAGCTTACCAGGCGTGGTTAGAGTTCCTCTATATTCACGAATTTGATCAGCATTAAGATCATCTACATAAGCTTTGTTCTCTTTTATTAAATGACAGGCCCAATCGAATAATTGAGAGAAATTGTCAGATGCAAAATAAAGATGCTCTCCCCAATCAAATCCTAACCATTTAACGTCTTCTTTTATAGATTCCACATACTCATTTTCCTCTTTCGAAGGATTAGTATCATCAAAACGAAGATGACACCTAGAACCAGAATCTAAATTTTCTTTAGCGATTCCAAAATTGAGGCATATAGATTTAGCATGCCCTAGGTGAAGATAGCCGTTTGGCTCTGGAGGAAACCTAGTGATTGGTGTATCATGCTTACCCGACAACAAATCATTTTTTACGATCTCTCTTATAAAATCTTCACGATTCAGATTGTTATTATTGTCAGTCATAGCGATAAAAGATTTATTATTGCACAGTACAACCCTTAATCCAGATAGATTTCACATCTTAATTGATTCATCTTTCGGCCGTATTAGTTTTAATTCGTGAAAGATATAACAATAAGAAATGCAATAGAAACAGATTCTAATTCGATACACGAATTGTTAATGGAGTTAGCCGCCTTTGAAAAAATTTTAGATTCCGTAGATGCTACAACAGAATCGACTAATAATGCATTATTTGGAAATGAACCCTCTGCTAATGCTATCGTTGCAATTGTTGAGGGAAAAATTGTAGGTGCAGCTATTTATTTTTTTAATTATTCAACGTTTGTTGGTAAAAGAGGTTTATATCTAGAGGACATTTATATCTCACCTGAATATAGAGGAAATGGAATAGGTACTAAGATGATGGTTGAGTTGGCAAAGGTCGCATCAATAAATAATTGCGGGAGAATGGAATGGTCAGTACTTGATTGGAATGCGAAAGCAATAGAATTTTATAATAACTTAGGTGCTAATATTCTAAAGGATTGGAAATTGGTTAGAATGAATGAGACTTCAATTAAGAAATTAGTTCAAAACGGAAATTGATCCATTATAGATCTTTAAAATTAATTCTCCCATTAACTCAGCTTCATTAACTGAATGAGTTACGTGTAGAATAGTAATTTTTTGTTTCCTATGCATCCTTTGAATCAAGCTACATATCTCATCCTTACTCTCCTGATCAAGAGAGCTTAGAGGCTCATCCATACACAAAAAATCAGGTTTCGCAGCCAACGCTCTAGCTAAAGCCACTCTTTGAATTTCCCCACCACTAAGTCCTTTTGGTTTTCTGTTCAAAAGATTATTGATGTTAAAGTCTTTGGCAATTTCAATCGCTCTATCAGTTGCGTCATCTTTCTTGTAACCTCTAAGTGAGCACCCAAACTTAATTTGATTTAACACTGTCATTGATGAAAATAAAACACCGTCCTGAGGAACATAACCAATAAATCGATCAGCGGGTTTTTCTTTTGTCACATCATTATTATTAATTATTATCGATCCGGAATTAATCTTCTTTAGCCCGCATATGGTTTCTAATAATGTAGTTTTGCCTGAACCTGATTTTCCCATAAGCACTGCATATTTCCCTTTAGGTATTTCAAAGGAGATATCTTCAAGATGAAAATTTCCGATATTAGCACTTAATTTTTCAAGCTTGAGCATAATATTACCATTGGGATTTACGAGTTCCCAAAACTCTAACAATAACTAGAACAATCAATGCTGAAGTGATCATAAGAAATGATATAGCTACTGCACCTTCCAAATTTCCAATAGATATTTCGAGGAAAACGCTAGTTGATAAAACCTCTGTTTTGCCACGTGTTGCTCCAGCAAATACCAATATTGGACCGAATTCACCTAAGGATCTTGCCCAGGCAAGAATACCAGAAGTTATTATACCGAATTTGGCTTGAGGTATAATTATTGTCCAGAATGCTTTGCCTCGATTGCAACCTAAGGTCAAAGCAACTTCTTCTTGTCTTCGATCAATATTTTCAAATGTGTTTCTCATTGTTCTGACAGCAAAAGCACATGATACTGTAAATTGCGCCAAGATAATCGCAGGAACTTCATAGGTGATACCTTTTGGAAAATTAATAAATGAATCAAGTTTTAACCATTTATTGAATTGATTGAAGATATTGATAAACCAGTGTTCTAAAGAATGGCCAAAAACAATGACTTGGTTAAATAAAATCAATAAACTCAAACCGACAACTAATGGTGGTAGAACAATTGGAATATCGAAAATCGAATCAATGAAACGTTTAAAAGGAAAGTTAAAACGAGTTAGAATATAAGCAGTGGGAACAGCAAAGATGACTGACAAAACTGCCGTGATCCAACAGGTTTGAAAGGTTAGTAGTACAGATGATCGAATCGAATCATCTTTCAATGCTCTTTTTATTTCATCAATTGATGTATAACTGGCATCAGCATACAAAAGGGCAATGATTAGAATAAAATACATCAGACCCAAGCCCCAAATGATGGAGTAAAATAAATAATCAGAGGATGTTTTTTTCTTCCTCACGAAATTGCTATAAATAAATTCAACATTAGAATGAACGGTAAGGGGTAGATTTCATACTCCTATCCATTTTTATCGATTAGTTTATATCCGAACTCTTTTAGAATCTTCTGACCTTTATCAAATGAACACATATAGTCTGCAAAATCCTTAGAAGTTTTCTTATTCATTGATGAAACAAGTAGTCCCAATGTCACCGTTTTACTTTCTTTGTTAAATTCTTCGAGTTCAATAAAATCTAAAGCCTCATATTGATTGGATATCACATCCCAGGCAATACCTGCATCGGCTGCATCAATTTTAATGGTATTAGCAACGTCATTGACTGTTGGTTTCGTCACAGTTACTATTCTGGTGACCCTATCCCATAGTTGATTTTGTAATAAAACCTCCTTGGTGAATTTACCAATGGACGCCGCTTCAGGATTTGCAAGAACCAACCTGACCCGATCATTATTAATACAATCTTCTATGGTCATTAGATTTAAAGGATTTCCTTTTTTTACAATTAGGCCAGCATTCAATTCACAGATTGGGATTGATTTATTTATGAGTCCTTTATTGTCAGCAATTTCTGTGTAGCTAGAGTCCGCAGCAAGGTATAAATCACCACGATTCACCGCTTCAATGTTAGCGAGTAAACTACCGGAGCCTCCAAATTGAATGTTAATACGGACACCGTATTCATCTTGAAACTCACTAACAATTTTCTGTATCGGCAATCTTAACCCTGCAGCGCAATATAAAATTAGTTCGCCTTGGCTTGAATTGTTTTCAGTTTTTTTGGGCAGCAAAATAACTAATGGCAATGAGAGAACCATTGATATAAATATTAACTTAGCTCGCATGAATAGTATTAATTATTTGTGGAGCATTCACTACAAACTGCATGCAGATTAATCTTTTCAATTTTATATTGTGCTGCATCAATATAAATCATACTGCCGTATGAAGGTTTGCTGAAATTGGTTAGCGCTTTAATTCCCTCAATAGTACCAATTTGAGCAACTAGAGAGGATACAGCAGCCAATACGGGAAATTTTCTTTTCCAATGAGTTGGAGGTTCATTATAAATGCATTTAAGGCAAGGTGATTGATTGATTAAGATAGGTATCACTCGTCCCTCCATGGCATACATTGAGCAATCAATTAACGGAATACCTTTTTTGAGACAGCCACCGTTAAGAGCAAACCTTTCTTTAAAAAGAGGAGCGCATCCAAATGCAATGTCCACATCGGATAATAAGTCATCAACGTTATCAACATTAATATTTTCATTATGCGTTATTACATCAATATCATGATTGAAATTCTTAAGTGTTTTATAAGCCGAATCTACTCTTGGTTTATTCAAGGAATGGCCAGACATTAATATTTGTCTGTTAAGATCATCCTGACGTAAATTCCCTTGATGGGCTAATATAATTTTACCTATACCTGCAGCGGCAAGACTTAAAGCTACAGCTCCACCCATACCACCTACGCGACTGACCAGAGCTGTTGATTTACGAAGAATAGCTTGTTCATTAATACTGAAACCTGGCAAATCTAGTTGCCAAGAATAAGTCTCTTTATCTTTGTTGCTTAGCATAGAATTACCCACCAGCAATGGGTGGAAACAAAGTAATTTCGCAGTCTTTATCGATTGTTATAGCTGACAAATCAATAACTTGATTATTGTCAACGGCTATCAATAATGAATTTCTAAAATTATTATTTTCATCAAAAATAAAATCATTAAGAGTTGTATCTTTCCCTTTAGTCAAATTAGTTAGTAAATCGATAAGTGAGATTGGCGAAGCGATTGTTATTTCTTCTGTTGTCGAATCAATATGATTAGCTAACTGGCCTCTATAATGAATTTTAATATTCACTGATCGGAATTTGTGTTTTTTCGACTTTAAATATAGTAGTTTAAATACTAA
>JACETS010000160.1 GCA_013911195.1 Verrucomicrobiales bacterium
CGGTATCTTCTTCTGGTGGCCACGGCACTCCTCCATCTCTAGATGTGTCGTAAAGATGGATATGAGTATCAATCATATGTTTTACTTTCGGTAATGAACGATTTTCATCTGCTTGTATCGAAATAGATAAAATGATCAATGATATGAGTGTTAGTCCGGCGATTTTCATTAATTTAAAAAATGAGAGTATGTTATTTTGACTGAGCTTGGAGATTTTCTTTATTTGAGTGAGCTCTTAATATTTTTAAAATTTGAGGTCGAGTCGACTTAATTTTTTCCATGTCTAGACCCAAATTTGACCCATCGCTAATGGATTGATAAAAGCGTTGAAGTCCATCATTCCATTTCCCAGATACAACATCTATTGGAGATTCACCTCTTCTGTTTTTTGTAATTACTGATGCCCCTTTTTCAAGGTAAAGTTTTACGATTTCCGTGCGGCATAAGAATGCGGCAACATGAAGAGGTGTGTTGCCATCAGTATTAGGTCGCGAAATCTTTGCTCCTCTCTTAAGAAGTAATTTAACGATTTCGATTTCTCCGTGGAAACCTGCAGTGCTGAGAGGAGTTCCACCATCCTCTCTTCTTTGGTTTGGATCGGCGCCTTCGTTTAATAAGCTTCTCGTCCTTTTGAGGTTACCCTCTCTAATGGCATTAATTAAAGACCTGGAAAGATGATTAGGGTTATTAGAATTTCTAATTTCTTTTGCCCTCTGCTCATTGTCGGCAACATGAAAAATAAAATCGTTACTGAATAATCCTCCTTTATTTTGTATCTGTAAAAAATGAATTCCTGGCTCTGGTAAATCCTCTAGGGTTATTTCTATATTTTCTCCAGACCTGAACTGTAGATTTCCATTAGTTCTTTTGCCATTTACAAATATTAAGGCGCCATTTTTCACGTGCCGGGCGTTAATTGTCATGTTTTTTGAATTGTTATGAACAATAGGGAATACTTGTTTTCCTCTCTGGGCATGAATTGGACCAAGAGTCCAAAGGGCGGGTTGTGGGTTATCATAGTCAGTATTGGGACCATGCTTGCCGGTAAATGTGCCAACGAATTTGCCCTCTGAGGCTAAATTAATTAATTTTTCTCTTTTTATATTTCTTCGCTCTCCACCAACTTCGGTGTAATTGCTTTCACCCAAATATTGATTGTATTGAAGTTTTACTGGCGATGATTTTTCTCCATTGGTGAATACACCTTGAACCTCTAGTATGATCGCGGATTGTTTCGCGGAATCTTCCAAAGCATTAAGAAGATCGTGGGTTAGTTCATTTTTTGCTGTAGTCTTATTTACTGTAATCTGTCTTCCAAAAGAACCTGAGAAGCCAGTGCTTCCCTCCAAAACCATTTCCCATACTGGATTAAATCTCGTACGGCCTCCCCAAGAAAATTGCCACATATTACGTTCTGGAATGCCTCGTTCTGCAATTCTTCTATAAAAATCAAAATCGATAATATTTAATCTTCCCTGAGGTAGTATTAAAAACCTATCGTTTGCACCTCTCCAAGTAGGAGTATCCATACCAGAGCCGGGCGTATTCGTGCTGACCCAAAATGGCATTCTGTGACAGTTTCCACAAATATTGGGTCTTTGTCGGCTAGGGTCGTCATCACCTTTGATGTGAAAAAGTTCAAATCCTTCCTCAGCTTTCTCTGATAGAACATTCGTATAAGCACGTTTTTGCGCAGGTGGATAACTGATGCTTAACAGGAATTTAGCCATGTCATCCCTTTCTTTTTTACTGAGTAAACCTGACTTACCTTCATCATTTTTTGTTGGATCACCCACTGTTTTCATTGTGGTTTTCAAACTGCCATCAATGACGTGACGGGTCATGCTAACAGGGTCATCAATTTTACTATTAGGGGGAACACTTGTACGAGTATGAGCACTATTGTTACCGCCATAAGGGTCACCTGGGATTCCATCCCAATGGAAAGGAGCAGTGTCTCTAAGTCCTCTTAAAGGCATCGTAGAACGAGGCATTATTTGATTTCCACCAGTGACAACTGGAGTGTCTAGAACCCAAAGAAGTTGATCGGTATGTCCATCAGGATGGCAGCTTGCACATGAAAAGGTTTCAGTTGTTGAAGCATGAGCGGCATTGAATGCAATTCTGCCTCTTTTGAAAATTGGATGAGTAGGATCCTCAAGTGTAATGGTTGCTGTGACTTTGAGGCTCTCAGGTGAAGATATGTCAACAAGCGAAACCGAATTGGAGACTGCATTTAAAACCCATGCTTTTGAAGGCTTATTATCATGAGAATATTCAATGCTAATGCCTCTGGGAACGGAACCTACATTAACATTGCCAAGTAGTTTTCCAGATTCGGCATCCATTGTGAAAATTTTATCGGAGCTTGCGGCTGAAGCGATGACTAGCTTGTCATCCTTTGTCACTTTAATTGCAAATGGTGTTGCAAGTGCCTCTCCTGGTTTTGGCTGGAGTGGAGGAGCTGGTTCTAAGTCGATAAAATTTTTATCGTCATCATTCAAGTTAGCTTTAATGGATGTGATTTGATTTAGAAAAGCGCGGTTTTCAAGTTCTTTGAGAGAGTGTTTTTTTGTTCCTGATCTTCCGTTGATATCATTGCGGGCATCAGTTTGGGAAATGAATACATTGTTCTTAGAGTCAACCGTAATGCCATAAAGTAGCGTTCCAAGACTGCCAACAGTTTTGATGAGTCTATCGGTTTTCGTATCGAAGATGAATAGATCTTTGTCTGGAACTCGTGGATGTTTAACGATATCAGTAATATGCCCAATTGATAGAACGTTATTATTGGCAATAGAATGCTCATGGGCATTGAATGTCACTAGATTGCCGTCGACTTTGTAGCCACCAGAAAGTTGGGTTTTGTTATTTGATTCGAATGGGATCACATAGAGCTTTCCATTCTTTACTGTAATGGCGCGAGGGTCTTGTGCATTGATGTGTAATCGTTTAGTGACTGTCCTAGTACGGACATCAATGACCGCAATTTTGTTTTCTGAGGACAATGCGACATAGGCCTTTTTATCGTTTGCGAATGCAATTCCAACCGGTTCATCAAAGTTTGTTGTTTTTGTTTCTAGGTCCAGTTCTTGTACGGTATGAATGACTTCTAAGTAGGTGGGGTTATCTTCATTGTTATCAATAACGCTCACTGAATCGGATACGTGGTTAGATACCCAAACCTCTTTACCATCAGGTCGTATGCAGATGCTGACAGGATCCACTCCTACACTAATTCTTTTGATGATTTTACCCGTTTTGGTGTTGATCACGTCAACTGTATCTGATGGTGTATTGACCACAAATAAGTGGCTATTCAAAAG
The DNA here is from genome assembly GCA_013911195.1 of Verrucomicrobiales bacterium. Classification (GTDB taxonomy): domain Bacteria; phylum Verrucomicrobiota; class Verrucomicrobiia; order Verrucomicrobiales; family DEV007; genus EC70. The sequence goes on from JACETS010000160.1 coordinate 3,327, forward strand.
CGCCGTTGGATTTGAATGGGGGCTCATTAGTGATGGGTAACCGACCTGATTTGGTGGCTCTATTGGATTCCCATTCTTTTTATTATTAACTGGCTCTTCAGCATCGCCCTCGAGTAAAAATCCTAATCCTATTGAAGCACTTAATAGCGCTATGATTAATGATGTTATTAGATAAGAATTTTTCATTTATGTAGAAGAATGAAATTTTGGTATCATTGCCTCATATAATACATTACCACTGAATTTCTTTTTAAGGAAATTTATCAAAAGTTTATCTACTTCAAGTGATGAGATTACCTATTTTATAGCCTAAATTAGAATTCTCTAATTGTTCTGAAGAATTTGAACTCGGTCATATGTGACTCTTGTGGTGACTTTATCAAGTTGAGAGCACGCTGGTAATCCAACAAAATAGTTATTTCCTAAATCAATATCAGCTTCGGCAAGTTTTTGCCATACATCACCATCCGGAGACATGTATCCAATAACCGTTGTTCCAGATTTGGAAATTTTCAGCCAATAGGGGGTACTAAGCCTGTTCTTTTTAATGATATGAGATTCGCCAAGATGTGTTGAACCTAAGGTTTTTGTCTCACCTCCATTGGTGGATCTTGTAACGAGCGCTCCATTCCAGTGAGGTAATAGAAGTGCGGATGCGTGAGCTGAATTATGCGTTAAACTTTTCCTAATCATAACGCCGGGCTTGGTCCATTGAGAGCTCATCGGTCTTATAACTCTAGCAATAATTGTGCAATCACCTTCTACAGCTTTGTAAGCAAAATGAAATGAATCACTTTTGCCATCGATGTCATGGCCTTCACCGTCAAGAGTGAATTTCTTTCCATCAAATAGACTGTAACCAGGAATCTTCACTTTTCCTATATCGACTTGCTGCCATGAAGGAGGTAAGCCTGCACAGGCGGAAAACTCTGAAGATGAGTGACTAGCCCCAACTTCATTTATGGCCTTAACTTTATAATGATAAGTTTTTCCTTGGGTTACATTTTTGTCTAGAAAGTATGTAGCGGTTATATTTTTGGCTATGAGTTCATATGGCCCACCAGCTTTAGTGCTCCTTGATAGCTGATAACTTTTGGCATCAATGCTGGTAATAGGATCAACTGATTTGACCCAAGTTATTTTTATCCCATCATTTAGATTTTGATTAATTAGTCCCGATGGAACTCCAGGAACTGAAACTGGTTTAGATGCATGAATTAGTTTTCTCCAATGAGTGAGAGTTCCATGGCCCACATAATCTGAGCTATGGCCCTCAGGTCTTTTAATTTTTACGACTTTTGAGGAGTATGGAGCAGAAACATTTCTACGGTTAGTGTAGTGATTTTGAATTCTCTCAAAGATCGGCCAAAATCTTCCACGACTTACCGTTGATATTTCTGTGTAATTTTGATGTCGACCACCTAAACCGTACTTACCCGTTCTATCCAGATAAGTTTGAAATGGGACCTCTTCTCCTAATCCATATTTGGCAGTGTACTCAAATCCTTTGAGTATTCTGTTGTCGTTCCAACCATATAAATCCACTCCCTGATTCCATGCAATTTCGGCTGCCCCTGTAAGAAGGCCGATGCCTAGTTGAGCATAGTGTTGAGCACGAGTGGTTTCCTGGCATTGTCCAGAAGGGTATACAATCATATGAGGGATACTGCCATTGCCTGCCCCATTGACCGAGTATTTAACGGTGCTCTCAAAGAGTTCTCTGTCATTACAGAAAACTGCGATCGCCATATTAGTTTGTAGAGCAGCAGTCTCCCAATTGCCATTCGCAAAATATGCATAGTGTTGAATTGTCGGATACCATGCTTTCTTAAATGACTCTTCACATTTTTTTGCCTCCTGTTCTGACCAGCCTGAATCACTGTATCTCAAAATCTCTGCCGCATTTGCAAATTTTACTCCCTGAATGCCAGCAGCGAGAACACCATCAATACCACTAACTTTTTTCAGTGTATTAGCCCACGCGTTGATAATTTGTATTGCCTTTTTAGCATGTGCTTTATCGCCAGTGATTGACCACATTAGTGCATTCTCATAGGCGGCCTTTGCATCGTTTCTTGCCTCACCTGCTCTTATGTTGGGTGCTCGGCCCCATTCTGGAAACGGACCTTGCATTCTATAATTTGATTTGGAGTGGAGGCTTTCTTGAAGAATTTTAAATCCTGAAAAAATTGGTTCTTCCTTTGCTTCGACGGCTTCTCTCATCCTATCCAAATCATTTTGGCTGTGGAATAGTCCTGGATGATTGAATCCATTATCATCATTGCTCCAAGAATTTGTCGAAATTAGAAGTAACGATATTGCGATAATAGGTGATAAAAATGAGTTCATTGAAAATGCTTTTTGATTTAACCTCTTGGTAATTCTCCTTGAGAAATTAAAGGGAGGCCGTGCCAGATTTTGAATATGTTTTCACCAGTAGTTAGAGATTGAAAAGGTCCTGGAATAGCTGTTCCGTTTTGGGGAACGGGTTGTTCCTCATAGTCAGTGCTTATTTTATCGTAATTGGTGCTCCCGTTGAATTTTACATTAGAAGGTATATTGATTTTAAGTGTTTGGTTGGACTCATCATAGGAAACAGTGATGCCTTTTGTCATAATGCTTTCTGTGTCATTTTTCTGAC
>JACETS010000161.1 GCA_013911195.1 Verrucomicrobiales bacterium
TTCCGAGGTCATCCCCTCGACTATTAAAAGTGGACTCTCTGTACCAATGCTTCCGAGAGCATTATTGATTGCAAGGCATAAAACATGAACGACCTCCTCGCACCTAGTACCAGCGAGGACAATACTTTTACCTTTATTTTCAATTAGATCTTTTACCGCTTCATCGATCCATGGTTTCCATTTGTCATCAATAGAAAGATTTGATTTCTTACCATCCACTAAAGATTTCAATGCGCTATCATTAGTCAGAACAGAAACCTTTTTGGCGACCTCAATTAGAAGAGCTAAATGCTCACTTGCCTTCAGAGGCATTCTATGATCAGCCATGCCACCAGTCACAGTGTACTGATGTTCCACACAATAAAGCCTGTTCATCGGGCCGATTTTTTCATCTTTTCCAAAAGAATCAACTTTCCGACCACTAGAAAAATCACTGGTTGCTCCGTCAGAGATTCTATCGACACCAAGAAAATCACATCCAATTGATAAAATTCTTTGTGCTTTGTTTAACTGAAATCTAGCAACTGAGCCATTACCAAAAAGTGTTTTCGTAGCCTGATCTAAACCAGAACGATCTACAGACTCATATTCAAAAAATCGAGAATTGGAGTATTTCTGGTATAGCTCATTAGCAAGCCTGCTGATTGTCGGAGATGTATTAGAACCATGTAGGAAAGCGAGCCCTTCTCCGCCGTTGTCAGACCACTTCTTTTTTTCGCCATTTAAAAATTCCCAAAACGTCTCTGCGCTTGCAGTTTTTGCTTTGTCTCCCCTACCTTTAGTGAAGGATCTTGATCTTTCTGGATCATAAAAATCTAGAATTGAGGAAATAGCAAAGGAATCCGCACATCCCTTACTGACAGGGTGCAAAGGATTGCCTTGCAAGTGAATTGGTCTACCTTCATGAACTTTGGCAATGATGGGTGTCGCTCCTCCGAGCCTAGGCATTGCTGTTGCATAGTAAACGGATTTACCAGGAATCATCCACTCTACACTGTCAGCATAAGGTACAATCTTAGCTACAGGTCTTCTGCAACCTGACAATCCAATACCAGCAAGCGCTGTAGAAGCTCCCATGAATCTCATAAAGCTTCTTCGAGAAACAGAATCGTTATTGTCTCCTTCGCGATTAAATTCAGCTGCACCACGAGGAAACTCCCTCTCAAGTCTACTGACAAACGAGGGGCTTTTTTCCAATTCTCCTAGACTACGGAACATGGTCTTTCCGCTCATTGGATCTTCTGGATGTTGCCAAACGTGTTTCACTTAAATTAAAATTGTTTTTTAAAGATTATTTTATCGATGACACCCACTGCAGTTGTTTCCGGACGGAGGCCTAATGTGCCATAAATCCTTAAGAGTAGTGCCAATTATTTCCTGTGTAAGTTCCTCTTTACCAGCAAGTTTATCCATTAAAACGTCTTGCTTATCATCTCCAAAACGATCGCTTATGTAAGACTTAAAATCCTCCACGGCTAGATCCTCAGGCTTCCACTTAAGGTTAAATACTTCATCGAGCGGTCTTAAATGTTTTTCTGGGTTTTTGTGACAATCCAAACACCAACTCATGCTATGAGATTCCTCATGATGAACGACCACCATCTCGCCGACATCCCCATGACAACTAGCACAACTGACGCCCCTGTTAACGTGGGCTGAATGATCAAAATAGACGTAGTCTGGAGAACGATGAATTCTCACCCATTCTACAGGCTTTCCATCATAATTTTCATAGTTTTTATCGATGGCTTTCCTTATTGGCTCAAGCTTTGGACTATCTGTTTTAACGTGTTGATGGCAATTCCAACAAGTCGAAGCCGTTGGAACATTTGCATGACCGGAATTCTCAACAAAAGAATGACAGTAACGACAATCCATACCCAACTGGCCTACGTGCAATTTATGATCATATGGCACTGGTTGGTCTGGCTGATAACCAACTTTAGTATATTTAGGGGTGAAGTAATAAGTGACGGCAGCACTAACCCCGATGCCCAACAAGATGAGGGCACCTATTACTTTTATAGGGAGGTTGTTAGTCCAACGCGGGAAAGGATTGGCCATTTATGAGTTAGTTAACATTCCTATAATAGCTTGTGAAAATTTTCACAAGCTAAATTTGCACTAATTTGCCTAATTTTTTTTCCATTTCGAAGGAGTCCATCATATTCATTAAGTATTCATTAAGTAAATGCGTTATTCAAACAACAAAAACCCGAAAATAACCCTATAAAAATAGTGAATTTATCGATTAAACATGCGATTTCAAATTCACGTATGATGAACGGCATTTTTCATCACAGAATTTGCCATATTTCTCTTCACAAGACTCGCAAATAAAAACCTGATCATTGCACGGCTTCCAAGCACAATTTCGATATCTAGAACATGGCTCATCACAATAAATACAATTGGAAACTATTGTTGGATTATTAGAATTAACTTCTACTCCGATTCTTTGGTCGAAAACGTAACATTCACCTTCAAAGTTTTTACCTTTAGTTTTGGAATTCTTTCCATAATTGATAATACCCCCATCAAGCTGAGCAACGGATTTAAACCCTTCTTTTATTAAAAATCCTGACAATTTCTCGCATCTTATTCCACCAGTACAATAAGTGAGTATTCTTTTCTCCTTGGCATCGGAAAAATTATTTCTAATCCATTCAGGAAAGTCCCTAAAGTTATCGACTGGCGGGCAAACTGCACCCTTGAATTTACCTAAGTCAGATTCGTATTTATTTCTACCGTCAAAAACAATCACGTCACCATTTTCCATTTCATCTAGAAATTCTTCTGGCGCAAGCCTCTCTCCAGTATTGTTATTAGGATTTACATCTTCATCTCCTGTAAGATGTAATGAAACAATCTCTGATCTAACTTTAACAGAGAGTTTCTTGAAAGCGTGTTCTTCGGCAAGATCTATTTTAAATTGCATGCTATCATTACCGATATCAGACAAAGTTTGGCGTCTATAGATTTCAGTTGCCTTCTTGTTACCAGAAACAGTTCCGTTTATTCCTTCGTGAGAAATAATTATTCTTCCCAAAATATCATTATCCTGACAAAGACTTTTTTGCTTTGCAGCAAAACTTTCGGGATCATCAATTTGTACGTATTGGTAATAAAGCAGTATTTCAAATTCCATAAAGCTGGTAGTTTATTGGGCACAATCAGTGCATAGGGTACTTCCCGGCAATGCTTCAAGCCTGTCAAAATTAATCTCATTATTGCATCCTTGGCAAATCCCAAAGGTGGGAAGGGAAATGTTTACCAGTGCATTTTGCAGCCTTACTTCTTCATCCCTCAATCTTTCAAGCGCTGCCTCATTAACATTTTTATCTTGAAGAGCTTCAAGCCTTGTCAACCTACCTAACCCTTTATCTGGCGAGATAGGCTTCGTTAGTTCCTCTAAATCAACAATACGAGAACCAACCTCTACGGAACGTTCCAAAATCTTCTCTTTGAGTGCTAACTTCTTAGATTCTTCCATTTGTGTAGAAGCATGTACTTAATTCAAAATAACTCAAGATCATGAAGCTCACACTATTAATAATATTCATTGCAGCCAGATGAATGCATTCGCTTGCTCAATAACTAAGGCGTATTACTGTAATTATAAAATAATAAATGCTCCATTGGTTCAAAGACGGAAACTTTCCTTTATATCTGGCTCCTATGGCTGGCGTTACAGATAGAGTTTTTCGCTCAATCTGTAAACATCTCGGTGCAGATGTAATGGTAACAGAATTTGTATCCTCTGAGGGAATCATTAGACGAGATGATCGCACCAGAAAATACACGGAATTCGATGATCAACAAAGACCTATAGGAGTTCAATTATTTGGCGCTGATGGTGAAAAGATGTCGGAAGCTGCAAAGAAAATTATTGATTGGAAAGAGCCTGATTTTATTGACATCAACTTTGGATGTCCGGTGAATAAAGTTGTATCCAAAAATGGAGGCTCATCACTTCTTCGAGATTGTCCAGTCTTGGCTAAAGTTGCTTCTACAGTAGTAAAGGGCGTTGGAGATCAAGTTCCTGTAACAGGTAAAATACGAATAGGATGGGATTTTGACTCAATAAATGCCGTAGAAGTTTCAACAATCCTAGAAGAATCCGGAATGCAAGCTGTCTCCATTCATGGCAGGACTCGTTCACAGCGTTATAGTGGTGAAGCTGACTGGAATGTTATCGATGAATGTTCCAAATCAATATCCATACCAGTCATTGGTAATGGTGACATATCTACAGGCCTTGATGTTCAGGAAAAAATAGAAAAAACCTCCGTTTCAGGAATCATGATAGGCCGTGCAGCAATGCAAAACCCATGGGTTTTTAGAGAAGCTAAACATTATTTAAAAACTGGCGAACAACTGCCTCCAGTCGGTCTAACCGAACGCTGGGAACTCATTGCAAAGCATTGCCGTGAAGCAATTAGTTGGGGACGGTATGGAAATGAAAAACAAACTCTAATGGCTATGAGGTCTAGACTAATGGCTTATTCGAAGGGATTACCTAGTGGCAAACGCTTAAGACAAAGAATGTCTCAAATAGTTTCGATTGATGAAATCGATATAATGGCTGAAGAGCACATTAACTATCACTCCCAAAACAAAAAAAACTCAGAAACCTTGACTGTTGTATAAATTAATAAAAACCTAATTAAATGCCAATCGACCTCAACCTCATATTTTGGATTGTTTTTATCGCAGTCATCATAATTTTCCTTCTGGATCAAATTTCAGAATATTTAAACATAAAAGCATTAGTCCCGAAAGTCCCCGAGGAATTCAGCAATGTATTTGATGACGAAAAATATTCTCAGTCACTAAAATACACTAAAGTAACTACAAAGTTTGGCTTCGCAGATTCAACTTTCAATTTAGTGGCATTTCTCCTCTTTTGGTTGTTTGGAGGATTTGGATGGTTAGATGGTATTGTTTCCAGTTTTAACTATGGCCCAGTTGCTTCTGGATTAATTTTCTTTGGTATACTCATCTTTTCTTCGAGCATACTCGGGCTTCCTTTTGAACTTTATGAAACTTTCAAAATCGAGGCAGAATTCGGTTTTAATAATACAACTCTAAAAACATTTATATCCGATAAAATAAAAGGTGTTTTATTAGGCGCCATCATAGGCTTACCGGTACTTTCATTAATTCTATGGCTCTTTGAAAATATTGACTTGGCATGGCTTTGGGGATGGATATTCATTTCTTCTTTCTCATTGCTAATGGCTTATTTAGCACCAGCAGTAATACTACCAATGTTCAACAAATTTGAACCTCTTGAGGACGGCGAACTTAAAACGGCAATAAACGAAATGTCCGAAAAGTGTAATTTTCCTCTCACTGAGTTGTCTGTAATGGATGGCTCTAAAAGATCAAAAAAATCAAATGCCTTTTTCACTGGTTTTGGTAAAAATAAAAAAATCGCTTTATTTGATACCCTAATTGCTAATCACAGCACTAAAGAGTTGGTTGCCGTTCTTGCTCACGAAATTGGGCACTTTAAGAAAAAACATATTATTCAAACCTTGATAATTGGAATCGGACAAACTGGGGTGATATTTTTTCTGCTTGGTTTTTTTATAAATAGCAAACCGCTCTCAATGGCTTTTGGTGTTTCTGATCCAAAAGTTTATTGTTCCCTTATTTTTTTCACTCTTTTATTCAAACCAATCAGTAAAATACTTTCAGTTATAATGAATATTTTAAGTCGCAAAAATGAGTTCGAAGCAGACGAATTCGCCGCAAATGTAACTGAAGACCCAAATTCATTGATAACTGCCCTTAAAAAGCTTTCCGCTGACAATTTATCAAATCTTACCCCTCACCCTTTATATGTTTTCATGCATCATTCACACCCTACTGTAAATGAAAGGGTTAAGGCTCTTAGAGCAATCCAGT
>JACETS010000162.1 GCA_013911195.1 Verrucomicrobiales bacterium
ACCAAGTAGGATCGTCGCCTTTGCCAAACTTTCTTCGCGTCTTTCCATCGCTACTAACTACCCAAACATGAAATGTTGAAGCGATCATTTGATCTTTCTTTGGGTTGTTGACGCCGGTAAATCTACTCATGTGAGTCATTTCAACCCCCTCCCAATGAGCAATCCATTTTCCATCTGGTGACCAGGTTGGAACCTTTTGCTCTATAGGTGCTTTTATCTTTTCATGGTATTCACTTTCGGGTTTGGAAATTAATTTGGCATCATTTCCATCAAAATCACTTATCCATATACGCATAGTACCGCTCCGGTTTGAGACGAAAGCAATGCGGTCACCCTTGGGTGAAACTGAGGGCATACCGTTGCTGAATTTTATTTGCTCCTTATTTGAAAATAGTCTTCGATGTTGGCCAGTATCAGTATTTGCAATATAGATTTGAGCATTTGAAACGGGATCTTTTTGTTCTTTATTTGGCTGAACCTTCATCCATACGATATGTAATGAATCAGGCATCCAAGAGGGTATGACATTCATACCTTCGTCTATGATGGTTTTGGTATTTTCACCATTTATATCGCAAACTCTTAATGTCATTGCGTGATTAATTTGTTCCATATAAACAAGCTTTTTGCCGTTTGGTGAGCAATTAGGCATTTGGCAACCTTTTTTCGAGTGAGTCAATTGAACGCTCTTTGTGCCATCCTCTTTCATACGATAAAGTTGCAGAATATTTTGTTCGTCGCTGTGACTTACAATGACCTCACGCAACGTATCTTTCGCCAAAGCTACTTGAAATTTTTGAAGTGCTAAAAGTGAGAATGATAGAGAAATGATTAAAAGCTTCACTTCTTAAAGCATAATGCTCCGTTATGAATCGACAAATTATTAAAATCTATACTTTTTAAATTAATGCGGATAAGAAAATATATAAGCATTAAAAAAATGTGACGGAAAGGTGACGATGTTTTCTTTTCTTTCATCATCGGTGCTGCATCATAATTGCCTAAGTTCGGATTAATATACTAACTTCCTGATATTGATTATTCATGCAGATTAATAAAAATCCTCTTAAAGATTGGCTTAAGTGTTTACCTATCATTTTGTTTTCATTCAGTATTAATGCTTCAGCTGACCTTGTGATTTCAGGGGTTGTTGATGGAGATCTTCCTGGAGGTAATCCCAAGGCTATCTTTGTAAAAGCGCTGAATGATATTTCAGACCTATCTGTCTATGGAGTGGGTTCTGCAAATAACGGAAATGCTAGTAATGGTTCTGAGTTTGAGATGTCTGGTAGTATTAATTCTGGATCAATGTTGGTGGTGACAACGGCAGAAAATGAGGCATTCTTCATGGATAATTTCCCAGACAATGATTTTGTAGTTCTTGTTAATGATTCTGCTCCATTGATCAATGGAGATGATGTTATTGAATTGTTTTTAGATGGTGAGGTCATTGATACCTTAGGAGATCTTGGTGTAGATGGTACTGGCGAGCTCTGGGAACATAAGGATGGTTATGCTGTACGCATTGGCGGTGAACCAGGCGAATTTAGTGTTGAAAATTATAAGTTTAATAACGGTGGATTTGACACGCTTGATGAAGAGGGCCACATAACGGAGATAGCATCTTTATTTCAAACTACTCCCACAGAGTCAAAAGAACTTCAGATATCTGATATATTTTTCGATCGAAAAAATAATACAATTGTTGTTTCATGGCCTTCGGTAAGTGGAAGAACTTATGCTTTGGATATCGCTACTGAATTAATAAGTTCTGATGGTGTCGGAGTTTGGCAGGAGTTTGACGATAACATTCCTGGCGAGGAAGATGAAACTAGTTACGATGTCGCTTTGGATGACGAATTGTCGCAAAAGTTTTTTATTCGAGTCAGCGATAATACGGAATAAGAATTCTTTTCTGTAACTTTTTAATAAGTTCATGAAAAGAGAAATAAACTGACCGATTGATTTGTTTTTTGTACCCAAATTTAATTCCAAGATAGGCGATATTGATTGTTTTTGATGTATAGGATGTCTTGATAATGAGTCACCGATTGCTATTATCGGTGCATGAAGAATCTTTTTATCATTGTATTGTTCCTGACTCTGTTGATTCAGGTTGATGGAAAAGAAAAGAATTCACCTGATGTTCGTAATGCTGTTGAGGGGGGCTTGCGTATCGTACAGCGAGGTGCTCAGAATTATCCTAATAATAGGGATTGCTTTTCTTGTCATCATCAAACTTTACCAATGTTGGCAATGTATGAAGCGAGTGAGGCAGGTATCACAATTGATGGTGAATTAATGAAAGACCAAGTCCAATTCATACGAGATCTTTTTGAGGGCCGTCTTGATTCAGTTACAAATGGAAAGTCTCTGGGGGGTCAAAGTCTTACTGCCGGGCATGTATTATGGTCATTCGAACTTGGAGGAGTGTCCAATGATGATTACTCCGACGCATTTGTATCCTATATACTTCATCAACAAAAAAAAGAAGGGTATTGGGATGTTCAAACAAATAGACCTCCTTCCGAGGAGTCAAAAATACATACTAGTTATTTTGCTATCTATTACATGAATTATTTTGCTCGAGGTAAGGACATTAAGAATAGAGTTAAGGATGCCGTGGACAAAGCGCGCCCTTGGTTAATTGATGAAAAACCAAATTCACAGGAAGATTTTAATGGTAAATTAAAGGCATTAATTGCTTTAAAGGCTTCGCCTGAAAAGATTAATAACCTTCGTAAAGATATTATTAATAGACAAAGAGAGGATGGAGGTTGGGCTCAGCTTTCTGAAATGGAGAGTGATGCATATGCTACTGGGCAGACTTTGTATACTCTTCTTACAGAAACTCCAAAACCGGATCGAGATATTACATTCAATGAGTCTGTTATTAAGGCTCGATCTTACCTGCTTAAAAACCAAAAAGACGATGGGTCCTGGTTAGTAAAAACTCGATCTAAACCAATTCAAAAATTTTTCGACAATGGTGATCCTCATGGTAAAAATCAATTCATTTCAATTTCTGCTACTAGTTGGGCAACCGCTGCTCTTGCAAAATTCCACTCTATTAAAGACCTATAAATCTCTACTTTAATTGAATTAATTGGCTTTTTTAAGAATTAAATTCTTAAAAGATCTTCTTTTCCTTTGGCCTTGACTTATTGCCATGCTGATCGCTTCAATTTAATCATGTTTGTACCCCGTTTTTTATTATCATTAATTTTTACATTTAGTTTTTCTTTGTCTGTCCTTCAGGCAGAGAAAAGTAAGCCTAATTTTATTATTATTTTCACTGATGATCAGGGATATGGTGATTTAGGTTGCTTCGGTTCTACTAAGATTAAAACTCCAAACATTGATCGCATGGCAAAGGAAGGCCGTCGATTTACAAATTTCATGGTGGCTTCACCGGTATGTACACCTTCCCGTGCAGCTTTATTGACTGGCTGTTACCCAAAGCGCGTCGGTATGCATCAGCACGTTCTTTTTCCATCTTCTACCAAAGGCTTAAATCCCAAAGAGTATACGATTGCTGATCATCTTAAAAGTCAGGGATATGCCACTGCAGCTTTTGGGAAATGGCACCTAGGTCATCATCCAGAGACTCTGCCTCAAAAGAACGGTTTTGATACCTATTTCGGAATTCCTTATTCCAATGACATGAATCATCCTGACAATAAAGGGAAACCTCCAGGCAGGGCACCAGGTATGGACGCTTTGTGGAAAGATCCGGGATCAACTCTAACCAAGTGGAATACCCCATTGATGGAGAATGAAAAGATTGTTGAATTACCAGTTGATCAGCGAACCGTCACTCGTCGTTATACTCAAAAAGCGATTGATTTTATGACTAAGAATCAAAACAAACCGTTTTTTGTTTATCTGCCTCATTCAATGCCACACATTCCTTTATATGTTCCTGATGAGGTGCGTGACCCAAACCATCTAAATGCCTACACTAATACAATCGAACATATTGATGCCGAAGTTGGTCGCCTAATGGATAAAGTTCGTGAACTAGGGCTTTCCAAAAATACATATGTTATATATACCACTGATAATGGTCCTTGGCTGCCCTTCAAGCATCATGGAGGTAGTGCAGGTCCGTTACGTGATGGGAAGGGAACGACATTTGAAGGGGGGCAGCGTGTGCCTTGTGTTATGTGGGCTCCAGGACGAATTCCTGCAAACTCTGAGTGTCATGAGTTGATGGGGACCATTGATCTCTTGCCAACAATTGCTGCATTGACTGAAACACCACTTCCTGTTGATCAAAAAATTGATGGTTTGAATGCTTCTTCTTTGCTGACAAGTGATAAAAAGTCCCCACGCAATGAGTTTCTATACTATACCTCTCGAGGTGATTTGGAGGGCATTCGAAAAGATAAGTGGAAGCTCTTAGTGAAAAAGAAAAGAAAACCTAGGAATGCTGGTAAGAACTGGAAAGCTCCAGCTCCAGAAATTTTACTTTTCGATATAATTGCAGACATGGGTGAAAAGACTAACCTCGCTAATGAGCATCCTCAAAAAGTTCAAGAGCTTACCGGACGAATGGAGAATCTGGATGCTGAAATCACGAAGAATTCTCGTGAACCTTGGTACAAACAATAATCACCTTATAGGCACATAACATTATTCCTCGTTTTTAATTGGCATGACTATGCATTTGAAATATGCTAGTAAGAATGAGGTTGCATGTAAAACAAAGGCTCTTCATCCCTTGCGGCTTGGTTGTTTTTTTTATGGGTTCCTTAAATGTGCTCTTTTCAAATGAAGTCCAATCGAAATTCAAAACATGGACTTCTCAAGCGGGCACGAAAATTCAAGCTCGATTGATTGATGCCGACCATTCGGAGGTCAATCTTAAAACTAATAAAGGAAAAGTAATAAGATTGCATCCTGATAAACTTTGCGAAGCTGACAGAGTTTATGTATTCTCAAGGTTTCCAATGCCTGAGTTGGCGAAACGCGTTATCGGAAAACGTCTAATATTTCACGCCCAAGACTGGCCAGTTACAGCAGTTTTCCAATTTAATAAAAATGGGGAATTCGGATTTGGTGCATTAAAGGGTAACCAAATTCAAACAGAAAAAGAGGGGCTCACTTATAAAATAAAAGACCTCGAAATAAAAATTATGGATGGGGATAAAGTTTTTAATCGTTTAAAGTTTATAAACGCTAAACCTAAAGTTGGTGATTCTTTATTTTTTGGTTTGTCTAGAACAATGGTGAGCGGAAAAATTATAGGCGTTGCCGATGCTGCACCATTTTGAGCTATTTAATTAGAGAATAATCAACGGCATCTAGAAAAATTTTTTCTGGAGCAATGGCAAGGATTTTTCCATCCTCAACTGATTTGGCCCTAGCTTTTTTCCAGTCATTATCTGATATAAAACCTTTCCAGTTTTTCTTAGCTTGTTCTGAGCTCTTATGAGAAATGATATAAATTAAAGTGTTAGCACTTCCTTTATTCTTATCAGTTGGCGTCCAATACCCAACATTAGTCATTCCATGTTTCTCGAATAATTTGCATGTGTGGTCTCTAAAACGAGCATTTAAATTATCTAGGCGCCCTTCGGCAGTGGTGTAAGTCCTAAGTTCAAAAATTCTAGGATGTTTTTGTATTACGGATTTTACTTCTGGAGAATAATCAGTTGCTGTTAAAAATGTACTTTCTATTTTAGCGACAAGTATACCGTTTTTGACCGAATTTTTGTGAGCTTTTTTCCAGTCTGGGTCTTTAAGAAAAGAACTGAAGGATTTTTGATGTGCTGCTCTGGTAGGAGAACTGATGATATAAAAAAGACGATT
>JACETS010000163.1 GCA_013911195.1 Verrucomicrobiales bacterium
GAATTAAGGGCAATAAGCACAGCAATCAAACTTGGAATTAACCCAGCGATCAAAAGGCCCAAACCGGAAAATATTGGCTCAATCGCATTGAGTAATAACACAACGAAAAAAACCACAAAACCACGAACCATTAAAGCGGCAAACTGAGGCGAACGTTCCTTCTTTAATAAACATGCACAAGCAAGTTGTTGCTCGGTGAAATATCTTCCAGCTTTTGATAGCTTATCAGCTACTCTTAAAACGCGACGATCTCCAAAACCCATAGTTTTGGGATCCAAAGCGAAGGTATAGTCGCAATGCGCACACTTAAGGGCGGAGGAGCGGTAGGTAGACGCGTCTCTATGTTTAGTTAACTGCGAACACTTGGGGCAGATCATTTTCTTAGTATTAGTATTAGTATTTAAAACGGGCTTCTATATTATGGCAGCTTATGGCCGCGTCTACGTTGTAGATAAAACACCTGTTAAATCCAAATCCAAGCAAGTCCCTAAACGTGTAAAACACTGATTGATAGAGTGTTAAATATTCCCTCAAACCCTGCCTTTCGTACCGTGGCATCGAATCCCACCCTGTCCGCAAATTAATCACCTCGCTTCTCCCCACACGCCCCCTAAGAAGAAGGAGCAGTGTTGTAAGAAAAGCGAATAAGAATAAATTCTTCACTAGTTAATACACTAACACCCCATTAAATGCTAACCAATTACAAAATTACCCTAAATTTATAACGATCCACGGCAGAGGGACAGGTTCACAGTGTTAATGGGTTATAATCTTTATCTACTTCAACAAAACCTAGAACATGTAAAATTGCGCCAAAGAACATAAGGACAACAAGTAATTAGCCAAGGTTAGTTATTATTTATAACTCGTTGTCAGTAATGGTAGCAGGAGAGAGAATTGAACTCTCGACCCAAGGCTTATGAATCCTTTGCTCTACCACTGAGCTATCCTGCCAATCATTACTAAAAAGGGAGTATAAGAAACAAAGTTTAAAACACTGATTCCCTTATTTTTTACTATTTAGCATATATTTATCTTGTTTTCAAGAAACTCAAATGAAGAGTATTCTAACTCTCTTAAATCATTAAATGGACAGCAATAAAGCAGCCGCCGTCGAAATTATCGGAAAACTTCAGAAAGAAGGCCATGTCGCCTATCTGGCTGGAGGCTGCGTAAGGGATATGCTTAGAGGTGAAATCCCAAAGGATTATGACATTGCAACCAGCGCACTTCCTGAACAAATAACCACGATTTTCAGTAAAACGCGAGAGGTAGGAGTTCACTTTGGGGTTGTTATTGTTATTAAAGAGAACCAAGCCTTTGACGTTGCTACTTTTAGAAATGATGGATCTTACAAGGATGGAAGACATCCTGAGGAAGTCACTTTCTCAACCCCTGAAGAGGATACAGCTAGAAGAGACTTTACGATCAATGGAATCTTTTTTGATCCCATATCCCAAAAATACATCGATTTTGTAAACGGAAGATCTGACATCGAAAAAAAGGTTGTTCGTGCCATTGGGGATCCAGATTTAAGATTTCAGGAGGATCATCTAAGACTACTTAGAGCTGTCCGTTTTGCCGCAAGGTTCAATTACGAGATTGAGGAAAAGACATGGAAATCCATCAAATTAAACGCGAGTGAAATTTCTAAAATCAGCAAGGAAAGAGTTAGAGATGAATTAACCAAAATTCTTCTTAATGAAAATCGAGTCCTTGGTTTTGATCTCTTGGTAGATAGCGGTCTAATGGAACATATCATTCCAGAGATCCTACAATTAAAAGGTTGTGAACAGCCGCCACAGTTTCATCCAGAAGGCGATGTTTTTGTCCATACAAGATTGATGTTAAGCCTCCTCAAGGACAACCCTTCAATTGAATTAGTTCTCGGCGTCCTGCTACATGATATTGGCAAACCTGCAACCTACTCATTTGATGAAGCCGCTGATAGAATTCGTTTTAATGGTCACGACAAGCTAGGAGCAGAAATGAGCAATCAGATACTTAGAGACTTAAAGTTTTCCAATTCAATTATTGAAGATGTTGTCCAAATGGTTGCTAACCATATGACCTTTAAAGATGTGCAAAAGATGCGCCAATCCAAGCTCAAAAGATTCATCTCTAGGTCAACTTTTAGTGATGAAAAAGAACTGCATCGCGTTGATTGCTTAGGGAGCTGGGGTGGGCTTGATAACTATGATTTTCTCAATGAAAAAATGATAGAATTCGCTAATGAACCTATTATTCCTGCACCTTTATTGACAGGCAAAGACCTCATTGAATTTGGATGGGCTCCAGGACCAAATCTCGGCGAAACTTTGAACTCTGTACAGGATCTGCAACTTGAAGGAACACTCAATTCAAAAGAGGAAGCTCTAGAGTGGGTCAAAGCCAATAGATCAAAAAATAAATTGAATGACTAAGCTCCAATAGCTTCGGCAATCTGCTCTTTGTATTTGAGCGCCCTTTGAGAAACAGTTCCCTCCCCGAACATCACTCCCCTCGATACGTTTATGACTAATGGGGCTTTCCTGTTTGCACCATTGAGTTGACTTAAATCTCCTCCCTGGGCTCCAAGACCAGGCAGAAGTAGAGGAGCATCGGGAAATTTATTTATAATATCTGACTCTGCATTAGTAAGACCAAGCACGAAGCCTA
The DNA here is from genome assembly GCA_013911195.1 of Verrucomicrobiales bacterium. GTDB lineage: Bacteria > Verrucomicrobiota > Verrucomicrobiia > Verrucomicrobiales > DEV007 > EC70. Next base: position 2,659 of record JACETS010000163.1, read on the forward strand.
TTTCACCATCATGTTCAGCATCCTTACTAGACATATCACAGACCAATTCAAAAACAGATCTTCCATCACTAAGAATTTGAGTTTCGATATCCTGAGCGGTTTTATTGGATGTTACCCCCAATAAATAAACAGCCTTACCTGGATATTTAAGCATCGGTTCAACAGAATCGAATCCCATGTATGGACTTATCGTTACCGCATCCACTCCATCCATCATTTCAAAATACGCTTTGGCATAATAGGATTGAGTGGCTCCAATATCTCCACGTTTCGCATCAAGAATGACAGGTATTTCCTCTGGTATATGAGTAATGATCCTTTCCATTATTGCATAACCTTTTGAACCAAGTGCTTCAAAATAAGCGGCATTGGGTTTGTAACAGGCCACCGATGAAATCGTTTCATCAATAAGATTGAGGACAAACGCCTCGAAGTCACCATCAACCTGATCCACTCTAGGGTCTAAGCCAACGCAAAGGTTAGAATTAACACTCTCGATCCTTTCAGTTAACTTTTGAGAATAAGTCTTCACTAGCATTGGCCCTTTTATAATCTATCCAAAAGAACCTCTTCACCAACGAGAACGAGTTCAACACAGCCCTTTAAGGTCTTGTCTAAAAATGGTGTATTTGGTGATTTTGATTCCATGAACTCTTTTGTGAATACAGTTTCTCCATTAACGTCAAAAATCACAAGCTCTGCCTTTTGCCCTTCAGAAATACTAACGGGATCATGACCAAGAAGTTTTCTTGGCTCAGAGGAATATCGCTGAACCATTGTCCCCCAGTCCATTTTGTTTTCATTAATAAAATAATGAAACATCGAAGGAAGCACAGTTTCTAATCCGGTAATTCCAAAAGGAGCCGCTTCAAAATCTTGCTGTCTCTTCTCAAACTCAGTATGTGGCGCATGATCAGTAGCAATAACATCAAAAACCCCTTCGATTAGACCCTCAAATAATCTTAAATTATCTTCCTCTGTTCTTAGAGGAGGGTTCATTTTATAATAAGTATCGTAATCAGTGATATGATTTTCATTGAAAATCAAATGATGAGGAGCGACCTCACAAGTTACCTTAACCCCATCGTTTTTAGCTCTCCTTATAATCTCCATACCGGCGGCAGTCGTAACGTGCTGAATATGTAGATGTGCACCCGTGTAAGCAGCAATCTGAATATCCCTTGAGATACAAATCTCCTCACTTATAGACGGTATTCCCGGGATACCTAATTTATAAGATCGCCTTCCTTCATTCATCGCTCCGGGGCCTGATAACTTCATCGTTTCACAATGTGAAGCGAGTGGTAAATCAAATTCCCGGGCATACTCCATTGCCCTTCTAAGAAGCTGAGGGTTCTCAACAGGTGACCCATCATCAGTAATCATGACAACACCTGCATCTTTCATCCCTGATATTGCCGCCATTTCTTTACCTTCCCTACCCTTAGTAATGCAACCAGTAGTAAAAAATGGAATGCCAGAATCATTCTTAGCAATCTCTAAAACACTTCTAACCATTCCTCCGCTATCAATTGCAGGGATAGTATTAGGCATGGCAACAACTCCTGTTACACCTCCATTAATCGCAGCTTTGGTTCCTGTTTTGATAGTTTCCTTTGAAGTTTGGCCTGGCTCACGCAAGTGAACATGAACATCAAAAAGACCAGGCAATACAACCTTACCCTTTGCTTCGATAATTCGGGCCTGATCCGGAACCTTTAGGCCAACACCCACTGATTTGATTAAACCGCCCTCAATTAAGACATCTGCTTCCTCTAAATCAGAAACCCCCTCTTTTGCAATCGAAGCTTGTTTTATGAAAATTAAATCACTCATCGTTTTCTAAAGTCATTGGTTTTAGCCAATAGAGAACAGCCATTCTAGTTGCAATCCCGTTTTCAACCTGCCTGTTTATTAAGCAGCGATCATAATTCATTACCGAATCCGCAATTTCAACACCTCGATTCACTGGGCCTGGATGCATCACCCATACCCCATTATCTTTTATTTGGTGAAATCTTTCCTCGGTTAGTCCATAAACTGAATGATATTCATTTGAACTTGGAAAAAATTGTTCACCCTGCCTTTCAAACTGAACTCTCAGAAGATAAACAACATCTGGTTTCCACTCCATAGCTTCAGAATAACTTTGAAAGTTCTTCATCTTTTTAGGACGACCTGGTGGAACGAGCGTTCCGGGGCCTAGAACTCTGACTTCAGCTCCCAGCATCGTAAGAATACGACTCGTTGATCTCGCTACCCTCGAATGGAGAATATCACCTACTATAAGAATTTTTTTGCCTTTAAAATCTAAAGTTCCAAAAACATCATAAAGAGTTGAAGCATCGAGTAACGCTTGAGTGGGATGCGCATGAAAACCATCACCAGCATTAATAACGGATGCATTCGTATGGGCTGCTACCAAATTTGGAATTCCGGCCTTCTTATGGCGTATTATTACATAATCAGCCTTCATTGCTCCAAGGGTATCTACAGTATCTAAAACAGATTCACCTTTCACAACCGATGATGTGGCTACTGCAAGACTTGTGAAATCTGCGGATAGCCTATTAGCCGCAACCTCAAACGATGAACTCGTCCTTGTTGAGGGTTCATAAAAGAGACTTAAAACCGTCTTACCTTGAAGGGTAGGTACCTTTTTGACTGATCTTTTGAAAAGTTCTTTAAATGGTTGAGCCGCTGCAAGAATACTTTCTATCTCCTCTTTGCTGAGGTCTTCAATTTGTAAAAGATCTTTATGCGGCTCCATTTATGATGCAGAAATTAAGCTAATTGAGTCCTCTCCGTCGTGCTCTTCAAAACAAACGCTTATTGTATCAAGGCGTTTTGTTTCAACAACCTGTCCAACATAATCAGGCTGAATTGGTAATTCCCTATTTCCTCTATCGATCAAAACGGCAAGCTCAACCTTGGAAGGACGTCCATATTTGAAAATTCCTTGTATCGCTGATCTTATCGTTCTTCCAGTGTATAATACATCATCAAAAATAATGATATTATTACCTTCAATTTCGAAGGGTATTTCTGAAGATTGCACTTTTGGATTTGTGATCATGTGATCCAAATCATCTCTATAGAAAGAGATATCCAATGTGCCTATCTGCACATTGATACCCATC
>JACETS010000164.1 GCA_013911195.1 Verrucomicrobiales bacterium
ACTATCACTTTGGGGTTTTTTATGATTAGAGCCTCGGCTCAAGGGGTTTTAACAATGACTGGCAGGAATGCCATAGGAAAGTGGTTTGATCATCATCGGGGGAAAGCCTTTGCCTTGAGCGGTGTTGTGACTGCATTTTCATTTTCTTATGCTCCCCGAGCATTGAAGTGGATGAGTGATCAGTTTGGATGGTCTGGGGCATGGGCATTATTGGGGGTTTTAACAATAAGCGTAATGGCAGGATTAGGATGGCTTCTCTTTAGAGATAATCCTGAGGAATGCGGGCTCTTAATGGATGGTAAACGGTCTGAACTAAAACTGAAAAAAATGCATAAGGATGCAATCGCTCATACTGATTATCGGCTTTCTAAGGCACTAAGAACATGGCCTTTCTGGGCGTTCAATTTTTCATTCACTTTCATTGCTTTATATACTACGGCAGTAACGTTTCATGTTATCTCGATAGGATCGACTCACGGCAGAGATTCACTTGAGGTGATTGGATACTTTGTTCCAATGGCCTTTGTGAGTGTCATCTCTAATATGTTGATGGGCTTGATAAGTTCTCAGACGAGGTTGAAATATTTATTAGCGATCATGAATGCTGCCATCTTTTTCTCAGTGATTGGAGTGATCTATCTTGACACTAAATCTGGAGTTTTATTCTATATTATTGGTAATGGCATAGCTGGTGGAGGATTTGCTTGTTTGTCCGGAATAGTTTGGCCGAGGTTTTTCGGAAGAAAATGGTTGGGATCAATTAGTGGAGTCGGAATGTCGAGTATGGTGATTGGAAGCGGAATAGGGCCTCTTCTTTTTGGTGCTTTCTTTGCAATGACTGGAAATTATTTATCCGTCTTATGGCTATGTTCGATTATTCCTGCTTTATTATTTTTTGGTTGTGCTTGGGCTGATAATCCACAATCAAAAATAAAATCAACCGATTCGGATTAGTTTTTATTATTGTACGAATTTGTATTAGGCTCGTATGAGTTTATAATTCAACAAAATATGAAATCGTTCAATTTAATCTGCATATGGTTATTTGGTAGTTTAACTATTCTGATTGCTAATGAGGCCAGAGAGTGGGAATCATCAGACGGAAAAATTTTAGAGGCTGAATTTATCTCAGCTAACGAGAGGATTGTAACCATCCGCCGTACGTCAGATGGGCGACGTTTCACAATTCCTCTGGATCGGATTTCAGAAAAAGATAGGGACTGGGTGAAGGAGAAGCTTGAAGAGATCAAGGGCCCTGGTAAAAAAGAGCCCAGTGGTATTTTTAAAGATCGTCTCAATGATGAATGGGAGAAAATGGAATTTGGCAGTCTGAAATTTAGATTTTGGGGAGGTGAAAAATTACGCCCCACAAAGAGGTACCCGTTTGTTGTTTTTTTGCATGGTAGAGGTTCAGGTGGGAGTGATAATGAAAAACAATTATTTAGCGTACCAAGAAAGTTCACATCTAAAAACTTCTATAAAGATAATCCCTCATTTCTAATTGCTCCTCAATGCCCTGATGATACCCGAGGATGGAGAGGGAACTATATTGATGATGTCATAAAGATTGTCAAAGAAGCTATTGAACATCTTCCTGTCGACAAGAACAGAATCTACATCACTGGTGTATCTATGGGCGGGTTTGGTACTTGGGAAGCATTGTCTCTGGCTCCTGAACTATTTGCCGCAGCCGTTCCTATTTGTGGTGGGGCTAACCCATCAATTGCAAAAAAGATAAAAGATATTCCTATATGGACGCACCACGGAGAGGCTGATGAGGTTGTGAAAGTTGAGTGGACCAGAGGAATCGTTGACGCTTTGGAAAGAGCTAAAGGTAATATCAAATATACTGAGTATCCCAAAGAATCAGGGATTAAGCATGACGCATGGAAGCCATGTTATAATAATGCTGAGGTATTTGATTGGATGTTTTCTCAAACCCTAAAAAAAGGTTAGTGAATTTTTTATTGCACTAATTCAATTTTCACTGGGCAGACTTTGAGTTCTGCCGTCTCAGTAACGGGGTCATATCCACTACCTGTCAAGACATTGACTGGTACACTTGCAAAGCTAAAACTGGTAAAAACCGTTCCACTGGGTGACGTATCAGTGATACGAACTTTGATATCGATACTACCACGTCGGCTAGACATTTTGACAAAATCCCCATCCTTGAGTTCCCATGCCTCTGCGTCTTGAGGATTAATTTCTAAGGTCTCCTCATTGAGAAGATAATCGATTCCGGCACTTCTACCGGTTTGTGTCCTGCTATGATAAGCCTGTAGTCTTCGCCCAGTAGTGAGCCATACTGGATAATTATCATCAATCACCTCAGCGGGGTCTCTATAGCCAATTATTTTGAATAAACCTTTGCCATTTTTGAACTCCTTTTCATGTAGTCGCGGTGTCCCTGGGTGTTCTTTGTCTGGCACTGGCCATTGGTATTCTCCATTATCAATTCTGTCCCAATCAAGTCCTGAATAAATTGGGCTTAATGAGCAAAGCTCATTGAAAACATCTTTTGCAGAATTGAAATGGTCAAAATTTTTGTTTCCCATCCGTTTTGCAATTTCAGAAATAATCCACCAATCAGGTTTTGCTTCTCCTGGAGGAGGTACGGCAGCACGTAATCTCTGGACTCTTCGTTCTGTATTAGTTTGAACGCCATCAGTTTCAGCGAATCCAGTAGCGGGAAATACAATATTTGCCAATTGAGCAGTTTCAGTCATGAAAAGATCTATGACGACTAAATGATCTAAACTCTTTAATGCATTTTCACAGTGATTTTTATCTGGATCAGTGACTACAGTATTCTCACCATCAATCAGCATCGCGTGAATTCCTTCGGGCCCTTCTTTGCCCGATTGATTTAATGCAGAGACTTTCGTGATCCCTTTTTGAGCATCAATTTGATTTCCATAAGCCTTAGAAAATTTTTCAGCGAAGGCCTCATCGGCACAGGCTTGAAAGCCTGGGAAATTGGCTGGTACTGCTCCACAGTCTCCAGCCCCTTGGATATTATTCTGGCCTCTCATTGGATTAATTCCGCCGCCCGTCACGCCCAAGTTTCCTGTCATTAGAGCCAAATTACATAGTGACTGAACATTATCGACACCACATATATGTTCAGTGATACCCAAAGTGTAGAAGATTGCAGCAGGGGCTCCTTTACCATAAATGAGTGCAGCTTCTTCGATTAAGCCTGCATCGACCTCGCAAATGGGTGCTGCCCACTCTGGCGTAAATTCTTTGATGTGTTCAATGAATTCTTCAGATCCTGAGGTTCTTTGACTGATGAATGAATTATCTGTCAGTTCTTCTCTCGAAATTACATTTGCCATGGCAAGAAGAAGAGCGACGTCCGAACCTACTCTAATTCTTAGATGAATATCAGCCATTTTGGCCAAACGAGTTTCTCTTGGGTCTGCAACTATCATTCTTGCACCTCTAGAAACAGCTTTTTTCAATCGAGTCGCAGCAACTGGGTGGCATTCTGTCATGTTCGTGCCAATTGCAAAAATGACATCAGGATGCTCCATGTCGCTGAGTGGGTTACTCATTGCTCCTCTTCCAATGGTGGCCGCCAGACCGGCGACAGTAGGAGCGTGTCAACTTCGACTACAATTGTCTATATAATTGGTACCGAAATTAGACCTTATAAATTTCTGCATCGTGTAGGCGGCTTCATGGGGAGCTCTGCCTGATGCGATACCATAAATGGAATGGCGACCATATTTCTCAGCTACATTTTTAAACCCGTTAGCAGCCAACTGAAGAGCCTCTTCCCACTCAGCTTCTCTGAATGTTCCGTCTTCCTTCCTGATCATGGGCTTCTTGAGCCTATCAGGATGATTGACAAAATCAAAAGCGTACTGACCTTTTATACATAGAGCACCCTCATTAGCAGGTCCATCCATTGCAGGCTGTATTCCAACAACTTTATCTTCTTTACTGAGAATATCTACGGCACATCCCACACCGCAGTAGGGACAGACTGATCGGGTCTTTTTAATTTCACCAGGAGAATCTTTTGCACGGAGTGCTTTTTTGTCCGACAGCGCACCGGTCGGGCATGTTTGAACGCACTGTCCACAAAAAGTGCATTCAGAGTCTCTCAAGTCGTTACCAAATTCTGTAGAAATTTGAGTTTCAAATCCTCTATTGATAACATTAATAGCGTGATCACCCTCTTGCTCAGCACATACCCGAACACACCGATAGCATGAAATACAGTTATCATAATCTCTAAGAATAAATGGATTTTTATCATCATTATTACTCTTTCCGCTGGTCTTACCTGCAAACCTTTTGTTGTCTGTATTGTATTGATCAAGAAGTTGAGAAAGTTCTTGGCTTGAGTATCCAGATAGAGGGTCGATATCAAGGCTTCGATTTTCACTAGCGACCATTTCAAGAAGAGTTTTTCTATACTTCTCTATGGTCTTTGTTTTCGTCCTAACCACCATGCCATCTGTGGCCTTAGCTGTGCAAGAGGCTACAGGATTTCTGACTCCTTCGACATCAACTACACAAAGTCTACATGCTCCAAATGGTTCCAACCTTGGATCATAACAAAGGCTGGGGACTTCTCTCCTACAGCGATTTGCAACCTCATATATCGTTTCACCATCACGAAATTCTACCAATTCATCATCGATAGAAACCGTAAGAATCTTGGCATTCGGAGGAATGTCTTTTGGCGAAATCATTGAAAAAGAGGGGATTAATTATACATAAAAAGTAATAAAGTTACACAAAATTTTATAAAATAATTTCAATATCCAAATAGTTTATAAAAACTTATTAATTCTTAAATATTAGTAATAATATAAGAAAAACGGTCAACTCCAGTGAGTTGACCGTTTCAAATCATTTAGCTGAGAATTATTGTCTTAGCTTTTTAGAGACCGAGCTCCTTCTTAACGGCTTTTTCTAGAGCTGGTCCACGAAGATTAGATGCGACGACTTTTCCGTCTTTGCCAATTAAAAAAGTCGCAGGGATAGAGGTGATTCCAAATTTTTTGGCTAATGCGTTTCCCCAGCCTTGGCCATCAAATGCGTGCGCCCATGTCATCTTCTTATCTTTAACAAAAGCTTTCAATTTATCCTCGTCTTTTGCGTTATCTAAAGAAATTCCGATGATTTCAAATCCCTCATCGTTGTAGTCCTCGTAGGCCTTAATAACATTTGGTAATTCTGCGATGCAAGGGCCGCACCACGTAGCCCAAAAATCAATCAGTACTACTTTGCCTTTCATTTTAGAAAGATCAGTTTCTTTTCCATCCAGACCGACAAATTTTATGTCCATTACATCTCCTACGGCCGGGGTATTGAGTTGTCCGCCAAGCTGATCAATGAATCCTCCAAATCGATCTGCTTGTGGGTGTCCAACGATATCTTTTTTTGCGTTCTGGATGGCAACCTTTGCCTTATCTTTTGATCCGGATTGCAGATACAGTCTGAAGAGTTCTTGGAAAACACCGAAGAATTCTTGTGGTACCAAGTTTTCACCTTTTGGTAATTTATCATACTTATCGGAAAGTAACTCAGCTTGGCGCTCAGTCATTCCTAGTCTTGAATAGGATTCAATAAGAAAATCAATGGCATCATTGCTGTCACTAGCTTTTGGGTTTTTTTGTAAATACTCCTCTAGGGCAGCAGCAGTATCCTTCGTGTGTTTTTCGATGATCTCATTAGCTGTTTGAGCTAGGAGATTTGCAGGAAGTGCAATCATCATGAGGGCGATAATTGTTTTAGTTATCATATTATTATTT
>JACETS010000165.1 GCA_013911195.1 Verrucomicrobiales bacterium
TCCAAAGACCGTTTATACAGTTCATGGATTCACCAATCAATTTGCAGCAGACTTAAGAAGAGAAGGTATAACCGCGTGGTCACTTTTTAAATCTGACCAACTTGAACTGTTTGATAAAAAACAGTCAAAATTCTAATCGGATTTTGATTTCTTATAAACCTCAACCTCGAAAGCCTTATAAATTTTATAAGCTTCATTATCATCGAAGGGCAAGAATTGGCTGAAATAGAGAACAGCAATTCCTTTTTTTCGATCGAGAGTAAAATAAGTATTAAATATCCCAGCCCAATAAGCGGTACCTGGTGAACGGCATCCTTGTTTGTCTTCAGATTCAAGGGCCCAACCAAGCCCCCAACGGTCTTCGGCCATACTCTGACAGAATTCACCATTATTTGACCAGCTATGCTCTTCTGGAGCCTCTGTCATTCCAATATAAATTTCTTTAGGAAGATGATCCTGAAACATTGTGTCAACGGTGCCCTCTTTCAAAATGCGCACCTCTTCTAATTGCCCTCCATAATAAAGACACTTCAAAATTTTCACATAATCCTTGGCTGAACTCATCAGTCCTCCACCCCCACCATAAAAGTCAGTTGGCTCAGGAATTCTTGGGCCTGCAACTTCAAAGCCATCACCGTTTCGGACATGATAATCCACGATATTTGCATGAATTTCAGAAGGAGGGTTAAACCAGGTCGAATTCATTCCTAAGGGTCCTGTGATGTTTTCACGAAAATAATCCTCCAAACTCTTTCCGGAAATATTTTCTATCAATTTTCCCACCCAATCAATACCTACCCCGTAGCAGAAATTTTCACCTGAATCAAAGACCTTAGGCCAAGTCAAAAACTCACGAGGATCGGCAGGGCCGCGTGGTCGATCAAGATAAGAGTCAAGTTTTTCACTCGTGAATGGATACGCGAAACCCGAGGTATGAGTTAAAAGATGCGTCAAAGTTACCTGTGATTTGGGACTCCTTAATTCACTTTTATCATCAATAACAAAAACATCTGCAAGACCAGGAAGAAAATCATTGAGAGGCTGATCCATTTCTAGTTTTCCTTTTTCAACTAATTGCAATGAACCTATCGTTGTTAGCAACTTTGTCATTGAGGCAATTCTGAAAATATCATCATCATTTTCAGAATAATTAAATGATAACTTCCATTCCTCTCCGCTCTTAAAATTAGCTCCCCATAATTTTGCAGCGGGAACGTTACTCTTTTCGAACAATTGTTTTACCTGATCCATATTTCTAAGTATTCATCTTTTGATTCATTGCATGGTAAGTCAAAAAAACACTTTTTAATAATCGATAAACCCTAAATAAAAATTGATGAAATCAATGATCCAGTAAATGAATTAAGAGAGAAAATTATAATAAACCTCAAAAATTTCAGACGGGTCAATTAATCTATTTTTGGCTTGGTCCCACTAATCTGATACCAAGCTTCTACAGGTAATCCACTTGAGACAAACCATTCTTGAGTAGCTGAACTGTCTTGCTTAAAATATTGTTTTGCCGCACGAACCATCGCCGCCTCTCTCATACCTGGCATGGTAATTTCTTCTGCCCATGCCACTGCCGCCTCCCCATCCTGCCCGGCTAAACCACTTATAAAACCATTAAGTGCAAAGTCCTTGTTGTCCGATTGGGGCATCGCTTGAATTTCTTGGAGAGCCTTTTCAGGGGTTCTGGAACCCTTGAACCCGTAAACAGCGCTAATGGCATCTTTTTGCCCCTGACCAGGCTCAAGAGAGTCAACCCAAGCAGAAGCAGCCTCTTTGTCACCCCACTCTCTAACGATCTCTCCAAAGATTCTGGAATTCTGATCATTACCGATAAATTGCTCGGCCCACTTCGCAGCCTCTTCCGGCATTTCGTTTGCATATTCGTTAGCAACACTTCTTAATGCCGTGGCTTGCAAAGCACCTTCTTCTAGACTCCCCACCCAATCCAAGCCACCCTCTAAACCAGTAGTCTCCATGACTTCTTTAGCTAGTCTTTTCATGTGCTGGGCAATATTAGGGTCTCCATTTTCTGCCATATCCATCACATAGTCGGTAGCAAAATTGACATCATAGTCAGCAAGCCCCTCAATCAATCGACCGGTCATTTGCTGTCTCATCTCACCATCCATTGCCTCAACAATCCCAATCGCTGTCCTAGGTTCTACACTCGCCAGACCCGGAAGCATGTTACTGGTAAAACCTCGCCTGTACTGCTCTGGAATATTATCAATTTCTTTGATAGCAGATGCCGGATCGTTTGCTCCCCATGCATAATCAAACGTTCTCCATTGATCACCGTTGGCTCCTCCTTTATGCATAGCTATTCTAATGTTCATCGCCTGTTCGTAGGTGAATGAGTCAGATTTCATTTCTTCTAAAAGTCTATCAAATGCTCTTCTCCTCTCGATTGGGTCTGATGATTTTATCGCCAAATCAACCAAAGTTTTAATCTCCTCTTTTAATAATGGATCCCTTTTAGAAGGGCTCTCATAAATAGATGAATTGTTAGCTGATGAGGAAGAACTCTTAGCCCTACCTGCAATCCCTCTGGGAAGAACCTCCAATTCGAGGTCACTTGAGTTAGGCTGTTTGGATGGAGTTGATGTTCCTCTCATCAGAGAAAGTGAAACCCCTCTCTGATTGGAAGTCTCTTCAGTTTTCACTCTTTGATTTTTAGTTTTAAAATCAATAATGGAAGGAGGAGCTAACAAAGTTCCAATCCAAAAGGTTGAGACAGTGAACAACCCCCAAAAGGTGTGTATGATAACCTTTTTATCCATTAACTAGAATTCGTTATTTTCTCTCTGGAATGATGCCGGGATTCTCAGCACTCCATACTGCCGCACCCTTTGGGTCTTTTCTTTGCCATGACTGACCAACCCTAGTCATTACTTCATTACGAAATTGTTCATTACCTGAAATCGAGGACGCCCAAGTCATTGCGGCTTGGGGGTTTTCCCAAACCAAGCGATTGCTGAATCCGGCTATTGCAGCGTTTCTCATTTGTGAATCAGGCATCTCCGCGAGGTAGTTACTGGCTGCTGTAGGATCCTTTCCGGCCCATTGATGAAGGGCAGCACTCGTTCCTGAGTGTCGAGCATCACCTTCAGCCAATGTTGAAACCCATTCTAATGCAGCCTGAGGGTCTCTTGACGCCCAGTTCCTTGTGACTGGATCAACGACTCGCTCCACTCCAGCACCTGAACCAAAAGACTCAGCCCATTCCTTGGCAGCTTCGAAATCTTTTTTTGCATAATTGTCTGCGGTCCGACTCATGGCCTGGTTCCTTATTACCCCTTCATCAAGTTGAGCTGCCCACTGTGCTGCCTCCAATGGTGAATTGGTTTGAATCATCGCAGAAATGGGAGCGTTCATAAGCCCGTAGCCTACCCTGTTCCCAGAATCGATGACCTCTTTAACGTAGTCTAGGGCAAGATCAGGATCTGAATTAGACAGCCCTTGCACCAGTCCACCTAGTAAATGATTTCGCAAGTCATCGGCTTTCATTTTTCGATCCTTGAGCAAGGGGTCAAAACTAGAATCATTTTCCATGTCTAAAGCTTCAAACCATTCGATAGCCTTCTGAGGATCAGAACTGGCCCAACCAGAAAGAGCAGGCTGCATGTCAGGTTCCACAGTATCGACTCCAAACATAATGGCATCAGTTCCTCCGACAACGCCCCATGCATAATGAAACTCCTTAAATTCGGCACTGTTTGGATCAAAGTTTTTGATCTGATCTCGAATCAGTAGTGCATTCTCAGCGGTTAACCCTTCAAGTAACTTGGAGAAAGCAAGTCTCCTATCAATTGGATTAGTGGATCCTCTAAGTTGATCTCCTAAGGCTTCGATATCAAGACCACTTAATTGATTGGTTTGCTTTCGAGTGCCAACTCCAATCTCATTTTCTGGATTGCTGTTCTTATCAGTTAACCCTCTAGATGATTCACCAATTTCATTTTTCCCAATTGCCGTTGATTGAACGTTCTTATCGAATGCTGAAGTATCATTTTCAGAACTCGAAGGGAAAAATTTAAATCCAATAATAAACGATAACAGCGAAACGCTTAACCAAACGCTATGAACTTTTAGACTCTGACTCATTTCTTTATAATAATCTCAATATTGTCTATCTCCAAACCAACATTTTGATAGGTCACAAACCATACATCAAATAACTCCAAGCCAGCTGCAGATTTTCGAATTAACTTATCTGACTGACTTCCTTTTTCAATTTTTAAGAAATCTTTGATAGGAATTTCCATTTCAAATTTGTTTTTTTTATTTTCAGGACTGAGATCGACATTTTTCTTAGTTAAATATTTTCCTGCGAATCCCCCTGAAGGATAATTTGAAGTAAGCCCCATCAAAAAATAATTAGAGTCATCAACTCCAAACATTGTTCTATCAATTGATCCTTTAATTCTAAATACAGCCTCTTCATTAATAATGACTGGCCGTTCACCGGTTGCAGAGACCCCTATATTAACAGAGAAGTGAAGCTCTGGCTTTCTTCCTTTTTCAAACCAAATGCATGGTTTTGAACGCAAACTGTAAGGAGGCAAGAAACGTTGCGCCGCAGGACTGTATTCACTTAAAATCTTTATCGCCTGATTAATTGAGGAGATACCAGTTGAGTTAACCAAATCACCTCGACGCGCATCACGAGGAAATTCAGCTTTCCACTTTTCTTCATGAGCATCACGTGGAAGCGACTTAAATTCATCACTTTGACCTTGCTTGGCTATGACATAATGATTTGCAGGAACTTCTTGGACGCTCCCGTCATGTGTCCTTTTGACTCTTACCAAACCTTCATTGACAAAGTACCGAGTTGAGCTGGTTCCAGCGACAACATTAAACTGTGTACCTAAGACCTCAGCTCTTGCCGCAGGTGAGATAACTTTCATCGGTTTACCCTTTGGTTGAGGTTTGGCGTCAACCGACAAGTCTCCCCTTAATAAATCGAGAATCTTTGCCCCATCGTTGTCGGACATTTCCAGTTCAGACACACCTGAAATAATTAGTTTTGATCCATCCAAATACTTTATTTCTACCCATGATTTTGCAGAAAGGCCTTCAAGCGTACCCGGACCTAATTTTTTGCCTATATCAAGCTTCTGATCTTTGCCCGAAGCAGAGTCCTTCCATTCTATCAACCCATCAAAAGCCACTACTTCAGCGAGCGCCGTCGTAGCAACTTTATTTTGTTCTTTTTTATCGTTTTGAACTATAAAAAATAACCCAGTTAAAATTATAATTAAAACGGCAGCAACTCGACTCAGGCCATAAAATTTAAACTCATGGTTTTTTGAAGCTACAGAATTGATTCTGTTAGACTCTTGTAAATTACAATGAAGACTCATGTAATTAAGGTAAAATTTCTGAGCCTCGGAATCTCCATCTAATAGTTGCTCAAGCCTTTGGACTTCATCAGAGGTGATCGTTTCCTCAACGAGGCGTGAAAGCAACTCAGATAAATCTTTATGCTCTCCACTAGGCATCATTTAAACCATTCTTTTTAAGATTAAGTTCGATACAATTGAATAATTGCATCCGAATTCTCTCAATAGCATAATATAATTTATGCATCTTTATGCCCGTCTTTTCTGTCTCTTCCTTTATAGCTCCATGTCTAGAATATCTTAGTTCAATGACTCTCCGGTCATCAGAGTTAAGTTTTTCCATGCAAAACGAAAGAGCCTTACGACGCGCCTCCATGAGGGGTTCCTCATAGTCATTAGT
>JACETS010000166.1 GCA_013911195.1 Verrucomicrobiales bacterium
GTACAAAAGGCGGTGTTTCATATGGAAGTACTGATGAGTTAGGATAATATTGAGAGCAACCCTGTCCATGTGCATGATTTTCATGCAACCATGTTACATCTCTTAGGAATTGATCATGAGAGATTGGTTTTCAGGTACCAAGGCCGTCGATTTAGATTGACCGATGTGCACGGAAAAATAATATCTGATTTACTTACCTAGCAGAATAAAATTATTTTTTCTTATAGGTTCTTTTACCAAAAATTGATGAGCCGACGCGGACAGAAGTCGCGCCTTCCTCTATGGCTACCTCAAAATCATTACTCATTCCCATTGATAAGGTTGGTAATTTGGTTCCACTCATTTCCTCTAATTTATCTCTCAAATTCCTTAGGTTTACAAAATAAGGTCTGACTTTTTCAGGGTCTGGATCGAAAGGTGGAATGACCATTAGTCCCTCAATTTCCACTCGCTCGAGTTTTAATAGCTCATCAATTGATTCATAAATACCATCCTTTGTGAATCCATGTTTTGAAGCTTCATTCGCATTGTTGACTTGTAGCAATACTTTTGGGAATAGCCCAAGGTCTGAAGCAACATCATTTATTCGTTTCGCAATTTGAAGCGAATCAACGCTATGAATCATATTCACTAAGGGGAGAACCTTACGAACCTTGTTTCTTTGTAAGTGCCCAATAAAATGCCATTCTAGGCTAGATGACATGTTAGGAACTTTCGTTTCTATTTCTTGTACTTTATTTTCTCCAAAAACTTTATGCCCGCAATCCACTAATTCGGATATTACTTCGATTGGCCATGTTTTACTAACAGCTATAAATTCAATTTCCGAAATTTTTTTCCCTGCTTTTTTTGCAGCTATCTCGATTTGAGATTTGGTTTTTTGATATGAATCACCTATAGATTGCATCATTCAATTCTGATATAATCCAAAAATTGCTGACCTAATAAAATTTTATTAGACCTGAATTTTAATACTACTAGGATCCGGAGTCAGCGGTTTTAATTTTCGAAACTCTTATGAGGTCGTTGGCAATATTAAGGGCTTCCCTTTTGGTTGGGCTAAGAAAGTGAGGGAAATCAGGAGTTTCTTCTTCAAGCTCTTCTTCCTTATTTTTTGCGCGCTTCATAGATTGATCTTCAGGCCTTTTGAAATTGTCAGAACTTTCAATTTCATTCTTGTTTACATTATCAAGAGTCAATCGCGTAACCTTAAATTTTCCTTTTTCTTTTTTTTCTATTTCCTCAAAGAGTTTCTTCCTGTTTGTGTTTCTGGTCTTTCTTCTTTCTTTCTCTTTTTTGTTCTCTTCCAGCCTTTTCTCAATATTTAGCGAAACTTCATTTCGGTCATTGATCTCTTTGTATCTCTTGTTGTCTTCGATAATATAGTTAAATTCCTTATCAGTTTTAACTCTTTGTTCTGAGAGTTTCAAAAGTTGTTGTCTAGTCTCTTGTAAATTTAAAGAGTCGTAGTTCATTTTATCAATTGAATCGTGCTCCAATGCATTAGGCAAAGATTCTTCACCTGTCTCTAGTGCATCTCGATAAGATGGAAGAATAATGTCTGGGACAACACCTTTGAGTTGAGTAGATCCGCCCGCTATTCTATAAAATTTTTGAATTGTAACTTTGATGGCTCCTGCACGGTCCTTGGTGTCTTTTGGAAAGATTGCAGGCATGTAATTTTTTACTGGCATAACAGTTTGAACTGTACCTTTTCCAAAAGTCGATTTATCACCGACTACGATTGCTCGACCATAGTCTTGTAGGGCAGCTGCGAAAATCTCACTAGCTGATGCACTGCTCCTATCAGTAAGGACTACTAAAGGACCATCGTATACCGCATTTGGAACTTTAGATTTTTTGTTAGTTATTCTTCCTTTTGCATTTTTAGCCTGAACAACCGGTCCTCCATCAATAAATAGACCTGTCAACCTAATGGCTTCCTCAAGAGAACCTCCGCCATTTCCTCTGAGATCAATTACAAGCGATTCGATTTTCTCTTTTTTCAGTCTTTCTAACAACCTCTTAACATCAAAGCTGCAGCTAACAGTTCCTCTCTGCATGTCTGCATAAAAGGCATAAAGATTAATCCAGCCAATTTTAATGTTTTCGCCATTTTCATCCTTAATCTGTATCAATTCTGCATTTGCAGCTTTGTCTTTGAGTTTTACTTCGTCTCTGACAATTGATATTGATTTGGTTTCAGAGTCATCTGAGGCGTCAGCGGGTACTACTTTTAGAATAACAGTCGTATTTTTTTCTCCCCTTATCATATCCACAACCCTGTTAAGCTTCATATAAAGAATATCGACCATTTCTTTATCAGCCCCTTGAGAAACTCCAACGATTCTATCTCCTATTTGAAGTTCGCCACCTCTATCAGCCGGCCCACCGACAACAAGTCCCTGAATTTTTGCCGCGCCATCATCCATTTGAAGTAATGCGCCTATTCCAACGAGCTTATTTTGCATGTTAACTTGAAAGTTTTCTAGCTCGGATTGGCTGAAGTATTCGGAATGAGGATCGTACACCTGAGAGAGTGTGGATAGGAAAAAGTTACAAGCTTCCTCTTTATCGTTTTTATCAAGAGTCTCCATGAAACGGGTGTACCTCTTTAGGATTTTTTCCTTAGGAGATTCTTTACTTTCATCGCCAAGAATGTCTTCTAATTTTTTCCCCAGCTCTTTGGCTCTCTCAGTTTGGCGCCTTTTTCTAATTTCCTCTTCGAGGAGTTGTCCCTCCAGAATATTCTCCCAAAGCTGATCGCAGGCTTGCTCATCATTAGCCCAGTCAGAATCTTTTCGTCTTTTTTCAACCGTTCTATCGCTATCGAATTTAAATTCTTTTGAATCAAGAGTAGACTTTATTTTTTCAACTCTTTTTGTAACCCGTTCGACGTACAGATTATAGATGTCTGTGGCGGGTTGAATTGAGCCTTCAAAAATATAGTCATCCAGTGTCGTTTTGTATTTTTTATTAAATGAATCTATGTCTTGCTTGTTAAAATAGAGCTTATTGGAATCCAAAAATTTAAGATAAGATTCCAGAAATTTTTCTGAAACTTCATCTTCAAAATCAGTACGGGAATAATGATTATTTTGAATTAAATTTGCTACGTATTGGGCAATTGTTCCGTAGTTAGGTGCAGACAGTAGCGATGTGCTAATAGATGCAAAAAACAGTAAATATACTAATGTTTTGAACATTTTGTTCCTTTTGAAATTCATTGATTGAGGGACGTCATTTTTGCAAACGACATGGAATAATTTGATTTAGCATTAATTGTCTCCTATTCAGTCTTAAGTGTCTAATCATTTTAACATCAACATTAATAATAATCCTAATTTTACAGGACATTGTTATACGGGCGGTATATGTGAAACGAATGGTTATGCTATTGAGACCAGTGAAGGTTGGATTTTAATAGATGCACCTGAAGGATTTCTGAGTTTCTTAAAGTCGTATAATATTGATGTTAAGCTACTTATGTTGACTCACCAGCACTTTGATCATGTCCTAGATGCTGCATCTATTTCGGCTCATTTCGACTGCCCTATCTGGGCCCATAGCCCATATGATAAAACATTAACTTTAGAGAGCCTTTTTGATTTGGAATCTGGACCAAAAATGAGTGTAGACCCATATAGTATTTCAAAAATATTAACCGAAACAGGCGATAAGGAAGAAGAAACAAGTTTAATTAATGGGTTTAATTTCAAGGTTTTTCACGTTCCAGGTCACTCGCCTGATAGTATATGTTTTTATTTGAGCGATTCGGATATCATATTTGGAGGTGATGTCCTTTTTAATGGAAGTATAGGCCGTACTGATTTTCCTGATGGTGATACGAATCAGCTCATTGAAGGGATTAAGAATAAAATATTTCCATTAAATGATGATATTATTATTTTTCCAGGTCATGGGGGTGAAACGACTATTGGAGAGGAAAAAATTAATAATCCATTTTTAATTTCTTAGTCTTTATAATTAAAAGTTATAGCTTGTTTTTCTTTGGCCATACATAGGCTGATACAATAAAAATAATTCCGATTAATATCATAAAAGTGGAGAAGAACTGTCCCCTAGTAAGCACTCCAATATAACCATCAGATGGTTCTCTAAAATATTCCCCTATGATTCTAAATATAGCGTAGCCGATAAAAAAAGTACCGGTCAAAATTCCATGAGAAAGTTGAGCTCCTTTCCTTCTAATCATCATAAGTATTATGAAAAGGCCTAAACCTTCGAGCAATGCCTGATAAATTTGGGATGGATGCCTAGCATTTAGATATTCTCTAAGGATCATTTGAATTTCTTCATTGCTTCTTGAAGCTTCGATAACAACATTATTCTCTCCGATGAGTGGATTGGATGAATTGTAATTCAAATCAAGGGAGCTTAGAGAGTCTCTCAAATCTTCACGACTAAGATTTTTAGAGGAGGAAAAATTTGGATCCCTAATTTCTTCTGGAAATTGAACTGCCCACGGGACACTAGTTTTTCTTCCATAGAGTTCACCATTTATAAAGTTGGCAACTCGACCAAAGCAAAGGCCGAGCGGAGCCACTGTGCATAGGTTATCACCAATACCTCTCCAACCTATTTTGTATTTTCTAGAGTAAATATAAGTGTAAACGACCAAACCTAAAATGCCTCCATGACTTGCCATTCCTCCGTCTAAGAAATGAAAAAAGATGAGAGGGTTACTTACAAATTCATTGAAATTGTATAATAACATATAACCGAGGCGACCTCCAACCATGGTGCTTATGGCTCCGTATGTAATGAAGTCTTGGAGTTGATTGTTTTTTAATTCTGAATA
The DNA here is from genome assembly GCA_013911195.1 of Verrucomicrobiales bacterium. GTDB lineage: Bacteria > Verrucomicrobiota > Verrucomicrobiia > Verrucomicrobiales > DEV007 > EC70. Next base: position 4,823 of record JACETS010000166.1, read on the forward strand.
GCCTCGGCCAACAAATTTTTTTGTTAGGAAATAACCGGTGACAAATGCAGCAACATAGGCCAATCCGTACCACCTCAAACCAATAGATTCTGAGAAACGAACTATGAATGGGCTCAAATCATGGAGGTAATATCCTATCACTGATTTAAATATTGTAGTGAGTTTTGAGTTAAATAAAGAATGTTTATTTTACTGAAGCATTTCTGCAATCACGGGTCTTTCTTTTTCAATCATTTCGAGATCTAAATCCATTTGTAGAAGGCCTCCAATAAATTTGTAAATTCCTTCCATTTCATCGTTCCATGGTGCACTCATGAATTCAGTAACTGTAGATCCTGAAGCATTTCTAAGCGATTTATCAGCACCTGCATCCAGTAATAATTTCACAACTTCTTTATTGCAGAAAAATGCGGCGCTCATTAAAGCTGTGTCTCTATTGTTATTTTGAATATCAAGATTAGCGCCTCCCTCGATTAGGGTTTTAACCATTTCTGGACTCTCTGAAAGAGAGGCACCTATCAAAAGTGTGTTTCCATCTTTATCTTTTTTGTCCAGGTCTGCTCCATCCTCAATTGCCTTTTTGATTGTTTCAATATCATTATTCTTAACGGCTATGGCTAGGTATATTGTATTATTTTTTTGAAAAGACTCAAAATCTTTACCATCTGTTAGAAGAGAATAAATCTCTGGGAGATTTATTTTGATACGATTCATATCAAATGCTGGAAATTCTGGTGATGGTTCCTGAGACCTTATTACGCTCTCGACAATCATATATACCCCCGTCATTTCTTGCCAAGGTATTCCTAATAGATTTAATGGAGACATTCCTTTCTTGTCAGTGGTGTTTCTGTTTGCATTATTTTCAAGAAGGTACTCTAGTATTTCTGGATATGAGTTGAAAACGGCACTCATGAC
>JACETS010000167.1 GCA_013911195.1 Verrucomicrobiales bacterium
GTTGAAGGACATTTTGTTTTCATTTTTGAGAGTTCACTAAGGACTCTAGCAATAATGAATCCTCCGATTCGGTTATCTAATGCGCGGCTAACAATTTTCCCTTTTGTAAACTCTTCTGGTTCGTCTGCATAAACTGCTGGATGACCAACTCTAAGTCCTAATTTTTCAACTTCTTTTGGATTCGATGCGCCAATGTCTACATACAGATCATAAATTTTCGGAGCTTTCTCATTTCCTAATGAATCTTTGCGAAGATGTATGGCCGTATTTCCGATAATCCCTTTGACCGGGCCTTTATCTCCAAGGAGATTGATTCGTCTTCCGCGTCCGGTTGCCGCATCAGATCCACCCACTCTATCAAGCCTGAGGAAGCCATCTTTACCAATATGTTTAATAATATATCCTATTTCATCGGCATGAGCTTCTAACATGACTACCGGAGATTTGGTTGATTTGCCTTTAATTGTCGCCCAAGCAGTTCCGTATGCGTCATTGTTAACAGTTTGGGCATATTTTTTCATATATTTGACCCATACTTTCTGACCTTCGGTTTCAAAACCAGTGGGACTTGGTGCTGAAAGAAGATTAAAGAGAAATTTTTTTTCGCTATTATTCATTGTCTTTATTGGATGATATCTTTTATCGGACTTTAATTTAAGTTACTAAACTCTAAATTTTAATCCATTATTTCCTTTTGTGAATTAACCTAATTATAATATCGAATAATATAATAATACCATAATGGAAATCCTTAGTAATTCGAAATGGAAGCAAAAGGTTCTTGATCACAATAAGAGGATTTTACCTTATGTAGAGGATTTTAGGGGCCGACGAGCCCGTGGTCAGATTCATCCAGTGAATGATTTTCTGTTTACCTACTACAGCCATCGGCCTGGACAGCTTTTGAGGTGGAGTCCTGGTATTGGTTTTGGTCTAGAGGTTAAAGGTTATGATTCTAGGATAGGGAGTCATTTTAAATTGAAGAATAAAATTTGTTCTCTCGATTTTAATTTAATGACAGATAGACAAAAAAAAGAACTGGTATGGATACATAATTTAATGAAGTTGACTTCGTCTAGGTCGGGGATCTTTAAATGTTTTGGTTTACATGAATGGGCTATGGTCTACCGGGCCTCGTTGTCAGATATCAGACATGAAAAATACCCTCTTAGAATGACTTTAGATCAAGTGAATAATTTCTTAAATAGTCAAAAGTTATGCTGTAGTCATTATGATGCTTTTCGTTTCTTTACTCCTGAGGCAAGATCAATGAACAATGTTGAGCTGGGTATTGATGATCGAATGAAATATGAACAGCCTGCGTGTCTTCATACAAATATGGATCTTTATAAATGGTCCTATAAGCTAAGCCCTTGGATGGCTTCGGAGGTAATAGTGGATGCCTTCTTGCTTGCTTTAGAGATACGGCAATTAGATATGAGGGCGAGTCCATATGACTTAAGATCTCTTGGCTATGAACCTATTAAAATTGAAACTGCTAGTGGAAGAAAAGAGTATGAAAGCCTTCAAAGAGACTTCTCATTGAAAGCTAAACCTATAAGACAGAGAATTCTTAATAGTACAGAGGAGATAATCAAATCTCTTGAAATAAAAATTTAAAGTTGAAGATTTGGATTTATGTCACTATCAAGTGGGCTAAATTCATTTCTAACAAATCTTTCTGCAGCTGCGCGGGCGATCATAGCGGCATTGTCAGTACTGTACTTTTTCTTAACAAGAAATAATTCTATCCCATTATCCGAACTTCTTTTTTTAACTAAATCTCGGAGAGCTGTATTGCAAGCAACTCCGCCACTCAAAGCAATTCTTGGAACTTTGTGTTCTTTAGCTGCATTTATTAATTTGGTAGTTAGTATTTGAATAACTGCTGTCTGAAAAGATGCACAAAGATCACTTAAGGTTTTTTGGTCAGGATGGCCAATTTCCCTTAATTTATATAAGACTGATGTTTTTATTCCGCTGAAGCTGAAGTTGAAGTCACCGCTTTTCAACATACTTCTAGGAAAATTATATCGATCAGGGTCACCGTTAAGAGCCAATTTTTCAACTTCTGGTCCACCTGGATAGGCTAGGCCAAGCATTTTTCCAACTTTGTCAAAAGCTTCTCCAGCGGCATCATCAACTGACCTGCCTATAATTTCATAGTCATCAAATTTCTGAACTTTAATCAAAAGCGTGTGGCCGCCACTGACAATCATTGATATGTGAGGTTGAATTTGAGTCTCAAGAAAAGGTGAGCACAGGTGACCTTCCATATGATTAATAGCAATGAATGGTTTTTGATTTGAAAGTGCAAACGATTTAGCCGCAGTATTGCCGATCAATAATGAGCTTGATAGACCGGGTCCTGCAGTGGCGGCAAAAGCATCAATCTCACCAAATGAAATGCCTGCCTTATTTAACGCATTCTCAATAGTTGGCTTTAAAAGAACCAAATGATTTCGGGATGCGAGTTCAGGAACAACACCACCATATGGTTCATGCTCTTTGGCTTGAGAGGATACAATATTTGATAAGAGTTTGGATGGTGGTGATAGAACTGCGGCTGCTGTTTCATCACAAGAACTTTCTAAAGCTAGGATCATTAAAAGTGATAGATTATTTTTTTCACTTAGCGTGTACTAATTTTAAGACGTGCAAATTGTTTGCCAGCAGAATTGATTGAAATAGGATGAGATTTCCATGATATTTCATTCTTGTCGGATGAATTCAGAGAATCAGATAAAAATATTCCTTCATCCCAATCATTTAGATTTGTTGAAAACTCCATTGTTATCAAAACGTCATCAGCGCCTAGGTTTCGAGATATAGAGCAGACTAAAGATGTGGTATCATTATTAAGGTCTTTAATGAATTCATATCTGATTGGTAGTTTTTCATTCGCATTAATAGCATAATCTAATAATTCACCTCCTTCGTATGAATATGCATCTGAGGTCCCTGGATTACCGTTGTCAGTTATACTAGGTCTCCAACTTGACGCCATTTCAGGATCGGATGCTTTTTCTGGTGCTATCCTTACAAGACTAGGTCCTTCACCATCTGGAGATTCGAACCACGGGGCTTTGTCATTATACCGGAAACTTTCAATAATTTTTCCATCTGCATCAATTAAGGTTATTCTTTCTCCTCCATTATCTAATTGCCCCTCATAATCAGAGGGTGTTAGAACTAATCTCTGCAAAGGCTCTAATCGGTCATTATCTTTAAATTTGTAGCGAATACCATTAGTAAATTGAACGCCGGACAACTCAATTCTTTGATCAGATATATTCATTAACTCTATAAATTCATTTTCTTCAGAGTTGCCTCTTGGGTTGTAGAGTAATTCAGAGATGACAAGATTGTCTGAATTCGCAGGTGAACCGACAATAAATTTCGCCTCGTTTATTGGTGACCATGTGCCCTCCTTGAGGACTCTTGCTTTAACTTTGCCGCTTGACGATAGGGTAATAGGTGCTGAATATGTAATTGCTGAATTGGAGATACCGATAGAAGATCTAGTCTGATAAGAAAGCTTAGGAGAAATTAGAAAATCACTTCCAGCTCTCGAAGTATTCATTCCCTGAATAGCAAGAATGTTTTTACCAATGAAAAGTTCAGGAATTATTTTAGAAATATCTATTGATTCGTATTCCATGGCGAGTTGATCTGGGTGGGATTTAGTGGCTCTTGAATTCCAAAGCAATGAATCGGGACTGTTTTTCCCATTAGCAAATTGACCATTTATGAATGCTGAAAATCCATCATCATATTTTATATGTAATTTGAGAGATGCGATTTGATTTAAAGTTTCTTTGTCTGAAATTTCAAATGGAATGCGTATTAAACATGATGAGTTTTTACCTCTCATTTCAAGAATGGGAAAATTAATTAAATCATCAAAGTCACCAGCTATGCGTTCGAACCCGATTCCGGTTTGGCCTGACTGCCAAGAGGTGTCCTCGAAATTTAGGCCAGTCCAATTCAGGCCAAGTCCAGAGTCTTCTGATTGAATTAAAATTTTAGCAGAAGCTTTTTCAGAAATGAGCTCTATATCTTCAGAACTCATACTAGGAATTCGAGGATCTGTGCCATCCAATGTGAAGAAAACAGTGCCATCAGTATTTGGATTGTTTATGCTAAGTGAATAATTGGAAGCAACCTGTCCGCCGTGCTGAGAGAAATCAGGAGGTTTTGTGTCTGGATACCATCCTCGAGAACGAAACTGATCTATGACAATTGGGTTACGTTTGGGGAACCATTGATTATATTCTCTATTCAATGCTCTTTGCCAATCTTCTAAGTTTAGTGGAGGCTCTTTCCTAAAATCCCCCCATCTTGCGCTTTCAGCCTTAAGAGCATTGCGAATTCCTTCAGACCTTTTTCTCCATAAGGCTTCTGTGTTAAGCGGTGTTAATGCTCCGTCATTAAATAAGTGAAGACGTACACGATCTGCAAAAAGCATTTTATACTCTGGATCTTTAACTAATAAACTATGAATTGCAGTTGGAGCCTTAGTGTTATTTTTATTAGTTATATCGATTGACACATTAGGAGATCCAACGTTGAACCCTGCTCTTTCTGAATCATGACAAAAAAACATAAACTTTCCGGGAGGGGATAACCTGCGCATTGCTCTGACATTATTCTGATCCCAATCTGAATTTCCTGCCTGAAAATTTAGAATCAGATAGTCGATGAAGGAATGTAGATCTAAATACTCTTTTACACCCTCTAGGTTGCCGTTAGAAGCGGCATCCAAAACGGCTTGCCAGCTATCGTGAATTCCTTTTTGAACTTCCTCACTTGAGCCATTGATTATTTCTATTCTGTTTCCGGCGACAATTCGAAAGCCTTCCCATTCTTCTTTCTTTCCGCCAAATCGTTCAGCACTCCATTCTTCCTCAATTCTTTCGAATAGATGATGCATGCCCCAATAGAGTCCATTAAAGTAGACATGAACTTCTCTTTGGAGTGCCTCCGGATATCCCATGAGCTGATGCACGTCTCTGAACCATTGATCTCTAATGTACATGGCATTTTCGTGGACATTTTTACTGGGATGAATCCAAGAGTTACCATTGCCACCCCGAAGAATAAAAGAGTTGAAGCGGTCCGTCACCGCATCTTCACCAAACAAAGGGTATTTGAGTGTTCCATCTCCATAATCATCACGAAAAATCACTCTAAAATTGTGTTTTGGTCTTGAAACTAATCTTGATGCATTACCATTCATTCTCATACCCGCGTTTTCTTGGGTATTAGGAGAATTTTCAAAATTTATGAACTCCAAAGATATTTCTCTCTCAGAGTCTATTCCTGAATCCCTAGGATTAACTTGAATACCAAATTGAGAATCAAATAAGTTTTCTTTATTGGTGACAATCGAAATCGTTGGAATATCAAGCAGCGCCTCACTAAGCTCCTTTCTCGAATATAATTTGCCAACGACATTTGGATCCATTTCGTAGTCTCCGCCGATAGCTTGACCGTTTCTACCGACCCAAGGTAATGGGTAACCTTCTGGAATTCTTGGTTGATTAAGAATATCACCTAGAAATAAGTAAGTCTGGGTATCAATGTTGGAGGGTAACAAGCCTTCTTTAAATGCAACTGCTCTTAATGGTGTTGTCTTGTTAATTGACACAACAGCTCGAACCTCTTGGTTTAAATTATTTGGGGTAATTTTGACGCCGTTTTCAAGGTTAGGATTACTGCCATCTGTTGTATAGATG
>JACETS010000168.1 GCA_013911195.1 Verrucomicrobiales bacterium
GTTCCTATAGCACAAACGAATTTTGTGCCGCCTGCTTCAATTGCTCCGACCAGTGAAGGCTTCATAGTTACTGAAAAAAAATTATTTTGAAGTTTTATTGATTCCTAGAGCTTCGAATACTCCTCTAGTCGATTTGCTTTTATTGAGCGTGTAAAAGTGTATTCCATCAACTCCATGATTCAAAAGGTCTGAGCACTGTTCAGTGGCATATTGAATGCCTACGCGTTCCACTGCGTCAGAATCTGAATTGCAGCGATCTATTGATTTTAAAAGCTTTGCAGGAAATCTAGATCCGGCTGCAAGGTCTGCCATTCTTTGCATTCCTGAGATCGATGTTACAGGCATAATGCCTGCAATTATAGGGACATTAATTCCAGCTAGTTCGCACCGGTCTCTAAAATCAAAGAAATCATGATTGTCAAAAAAGAGCTGGGTGCATATGTAGTCAGCACCGGAATCGACTTTGGCTTTTAAATGATCCATTTCTTTGATTCTGTTTGGCGTTTCCGGGTGACCTTCTGGAAAGCCAGCTACCCCAATACCGAATGATTTGGATTCTTCACCGAGAGTTGAAGTGTTAAAGGTGCTAATGAATTCCACGAGGTCTCGAGCAAAATAAAAAGAGTCGTTTGATCTGTCGTATTGGGTGTCACCTTTTGGAGTGTCTCCTCTTAAAGCAAGAATATTAGAGATCCCTTTATCTGAATAACGTTTTAATATATTAGATATTTCTTCTTCAGTGTGTTGCACGCATGTTAGGTGCGGGATTGGTGTAAGGCTGGTTGTTTCAAGAATCTTTTCAACTAAGTCATGAGTTCGCTCTCTTGTGGTTCCACCTGCACCGTAGGTGATACTTACATAAGAAGGGTCAAGAGATTCAAGATCCTTGATGGTTTCTAATAGACTTTCTGAAGCTCTTTCAGATTTTGGTGGGAAAAATTCAAAAGAAAAAGTTGGGCGGTCTTTATTTATAATATCTGTTATGTGCACCTGATTGGGGTATTTACTTTTGATTAGCCTTTAATCTCGTAATGGTTTCTAAAACGAGTTCAGATGGCAGTGCAAAGGTAGTGACTCTATCTGACCTAGCAATATTCACTCCTAAAGCCATTCCTTCTAAATCTAATAAAGGCCCTCCCATTGCCATGGGTTTGAGGGGGATTTCATGCTGAATAACATCTGAGAAACCTGCTTTTCTTTTTGATGTCAGACCACTCATTTTCTGATTTCGATCTAACATGTCAAATACGTTAGACATGTAGTTGAGTGTAACGTTGAAAGCAATGCCTTCATCTCCTCTGAGAATTTTGAGCTTAACCACATCTAAAGGGGCAAATTTTTTTATTTCATCTGATAATTCTTTTCTCGACATTATCTTTTTTTCTTCGACTTGAATCACAACGTCTCCCCGAGCAATTCCCTCTTTTAGGGCAGGGCTATTTGGTCCAAATTCGACAATTGCTACGCCATCCTTTTTGGGGTCATCTTTTGGGTCTAATAAAACACCGAGAACGCCAGAGCGGCTTTTAATATTTCTACTTTTGGCGGAAACTACCCCTATCATTAATGATTCCGCTTGGTGGTTCATTGAGCAGACCCATGTCCCTTGACTGTAATCTTTCTGCATAATCCATTTTACAGGCTTCCCTATATTTGGTTCGATTTTAAGAAGTGCTAAATCTGTGACTTTGTCAGTTCCCAAAACATCAACGGCTATTTTTTGAGAGGTGGGTGAAATGGCTGAAAATTTATTTTGTCCCTCTAGTTCACTTGCCTTTGTTACGCAGTAACCATCAGAATCAATTATTGTTGCCAGTGCGATTGCCTTCTTATCACTTAATATTGTGATGGTTGATAGTTTTGCTTTATCTCCAGCTATACCAAATGCTTTTACTGTTTGCTTGCCGTTTAGGCGCCGGCTGGTAGGTAATTCATCTAAAAAATCTTGAGCCTCAATGTTATTTATTGAAAGAAGGATTAGGACTTGGAAAGTGATGATTAATCTAATCTTTGGAATCATTTGTTTATCCATTACCCACTTTTGGGGATTGTTTCGCAGGAATGAAATCGTTCCGGTTTCCTAATTTGACTTCAACTTTTCCATTTCCTCCATCCCATCTCTTAATAGTATCAAGAACAACTTTGTCGCCAGGTCCATTCTTATTAATCAAATATCTGAAAAGATTTAAGTTTTCTATTTTGGATCCATTGATATGCGTAATGATATCGCCTGCTCGAAGTTTAGCTTTGGCAGCAGGAGAGTTGCCAATAACTCCAGTCACTAAAATACCTTTTGGGTGAGATACTCTTTTGATGCCTAGAAAGCCACCTTTTCTCTCTATTTTAGCAAATGAATCATCAATGCTTACAATGTTACCTTTAAGCATTCTTTGCCAGTCTCTTTTAAACGCTCTAACCGTTACGTGGTAGTTTTGTTCATTTTTCATTGATACACGACTGTGAATGCCAACAACCCTTCCCAGCATATCAAATAAGGGCCCACCTGAATCACCTCCAATTAACTTACAATCGGTTTGTATGGTGTCTGTACTTCTATGGATGACCCTTCCTACTCTTAGGACAAGGCCTCTCTCTTGATCAAAGCCTCCTGGATGCCCGATAGCATAGATCCAATCTCCTTTGAATACTGATGCGGGGGGGGCCAATTCAACATATGGGTATTTTCCCTCTTTAGTGATTTGAATTAGGCCTGAATCAGCCGCCGAAGATCGGCCTAATGCTTTAGCCTCAAGCTTAGTTCCATCCTGAAGCACAACAGTAAGCTCCTTGCCAGGTTCTCCACTAACATGGCCCGCAGTTAGAACAAGTCCCTCTTCAGAGATGATCACCCCACTTCCTGACCCATTACCTTGAATACAGACAGTTGCTTTTTTTGATGTTTGCAAAACTGATCTGACTTGTTTTTCAATTGCTAGTAGATCCTCTGGACTTTCAGGGGCTCTTTTTTCGAAGACTGGATGCTTAAGTTGAGTGTTTGTAGGAGAAGAATAAGAATTAAGTGTTGGATAGAGGTAATGAAAAATTAAGATTAATAATGTTGTAATTTTTCGCATTTCAATAAGATGGTTCTTATACTTAAATCCCTAAGTCTTCAGGAATTTGATCACCAGTTTTCACTTCAACCTCTTCATCATTTTCGTATAGAACTTGTTTCGTAGGTTTTCCTTCTTCATCCCAGTAAGTTGTTATGCCATGTCGCATTCCTTCCTTATACATCTTGTATGCGCTTCGTTGGCCGTTTTCATACCATTCTTCAATAATGCCATCGAAAATGCCATCAACGAATTGATATCTTGCTCCAATTTTCCCATTCGAATGATTGCGGATTGATGTTCCGGTAAATGGTTTGTCATCTTTAGTAAAGAGACCCTTGTCATATCCGAGATCCTCGTATTTTACCTCAGCGACCACCTGTGTTTCTTGTGCTTTTTCAGTGTTCTCGTTCTTAATCTCTTCTATTTGATTTTTTTGACATGAATTAAGAGTAAGAAGAAGTAAGGATAGAATTGCTGGATAGATATTATTGAGATTGATCATTATTTAATTGGGCAGTAATTATGCCATTTTCCAAAGGATGATAACGTAAAGAATTCTACAGAGTACATGTAGAAATTGGTCTGTATGAAAATTTGTTATCCCTTCACATTTTAAAAAATCGATGACCCAATGAAGTGCGAATTCCATAATTCCAATTACAAAGGAGCCAGTAATCAACCAAACACTTCCCGCATGAAGAATTGAATGGGATGTTAAACAATGAATCCACAATCCTTTAACGTTATTGTTTTCGTCTTTGTAGTGCCTATTTTTATTTCTAGATAGAAAATCTCCCTGTAGAGGATAGTCAAAAAGCGCGTGAGCAATTAAAAGGGCAAAAAAGATCTGAAGACCAGCAATTAGATCATTGTTGACAATTAGGTTTTGGATTTGTTGGTCAAGAATCACCTTTGGTCATTGAAGATTTAGAGAACTTTTTCGTTTGCGGCTCTTAGTCTTGAGGCAAGGCCTTTCGCTAGTGCAGAGACTAATTCAAGGGCTTGTGCAGGGTGGGTTTTGCAGAAAGCTTTGTAGGATTCTGGAGTAATTTTAAGGGTAGAGGCATTTTTCATGGCTTTGACTGAAGCACTTGCAGTGGTTTCAGGGTCAAAAAGTGTTATGTCTCCTACAAATTGACCTGCCTCAATTCTTCCAAGTAATCTTTGGGGGGCCTGTGCGTTAGCATGACTGATAGCGTGAAATACACCTGATAAGGTAAAGTACAGTGCATCTGGCTCTGAGCCTTGTGTAACAATAAACGTATCCTCTTGATAATTAATCACTTGCGAAAATTCATCATTAACTATAAGGGCTCGAGTTTCAGAGCTAATGCCATTTTCATCGGATAAAAGGCCACAATTCAATAAATCTTCTAGATCGGACATTTTTGTATAATGTATAGTTAACTATTCAACTTCAAGAATCAAAATTTATAATTTCTAGGGGTTTAGTCAACATTTCTTACTTGCAATGTAGCGGATAATGGATACGTATTCCCCCCCCTTATGGCAAAACAAAGTTGGATACAGCGAAATAAGAAGAAGCAACGAGCAGTAGAAAAGTACGCTAAAAAGCGTGCTGAACTTAAAGCTGCAGGTGATTATATTGGTTTATCAATGCTTCCAAGAAACGCAAGTCCTACTAGGGTTGTTAATCGATGTGAGGTGACAGGCAGGAGACACGGTTTTCTTCGCCGATTTAAAATGTCCAGAATCACCTTTAGAGAACTTGCTTCGAAGGGACAGATTCCAGGAGTAACTAAATCTAGTTGGTAAGCAATTTACTTGCTCTAATTTGAGGTTGGCATCTTTTGGTGCTCCATTTATACAAATAGGATCATTCCTATTCAACTCTCTATTATAACAATGCCAATTTATGAGTATATAGCTGAAAATCCCGAAGAAGGATGTAAAGTTTGTATTGATGGGTTTGAACTGCATCGGCCAATTGATAGAGCTCCTTTAAAGGTTTGCCCAATATGTAAAAAACCAGTTCAAAAACTCATTTCTTCCGTTAATACTCCTAAAATCACAAAGCCGCTTTCGGTTTCGGACGCTAAGTCCGCCGGGTTTACTGTTCTAGAGAAGAGAGATGAGGGCACTTACGAAAAATTGTGATGAAGATCATGGAAGTGTTGCAGTGTTCTATGATTTTTATTTGAATGGTAGTTGATGGAATTAGATCAATATTCTCCTGAGCTTGATGAGGTCTATGAAGATGATGAAATAGATAAGCCCAGGCTATGGCTTGGACTTTCTGTAGGCGTTTTTGTTGGAATTGTACTAGGCGTACTATCAGCTCATTCTATAGAGAATGCATTTTTCTGGATAAAATTAGGAATAATTGTTGCCTTCATTTCTTGGTCCTTAGTTTGTTTGGGATCTTTGATTTTCAGAATACTTAACAGGAATCTATTTAAAATTAGATTCGCTCCTAGACTTATAAGGGTCATTGGTCTCGTTTTGTTGGTGAGCGGACTCAGTTATCTTTTAGGGCTCATTTTTAATTTCAGAGGTGTTGGTGTTATATTGACGTTGTTACCAACTATTTTTCTTATATCCGTTTTCTGGACTAAGCCTCATGGCCAATCTTACAGCTTGACGGCTATATTGATTTTTGGAACCGGAATTTTTTTGATAAGCTTCAAAT
>JACETS010000169.1 GCA_013911195.1 Verrucomicrobiales bacterium
TTTCCCATTTTTTATTTCTTCAGTTGGTGCTAGCCCATTCTTTTTTCCGACTATGAGTCCTGAGCCTGCATGGTCAAAAGAGATTCTTATAGATTTACCCTCAACTTTGTGACTCTTAAATAGTGGGCCTGATGGCACCAGATCCTTTTTATTATAAGTTTGGTGAAGTGCCCACTGAGCCAGTCTTTTGCCAACGTCTTGTTTGTTTTTTGGGTGGATATCATTCGCCTCACCAATATCAGTAATAACAGCCATTCCGGTACCAGGAATGTCTAGTGCTTGCATTTGAGCCTCGCGGACTCTTGCCCATCCATCTCCTCCTTCAGGATTAGGATTTTCTTTTCTGAAGTTTGCTAATTGTACCCAGTAGAAGGCAAGATCTTTATTTTGGAAAGCTTTTCTCCACCCATTCACGAGTGCATGTTTTTTATGGTAGTAGGTAATTCCTTCGTTGCCGTTAGATTCGCCTTGGTACCAAATCCCTCCGCGCATTGCAAATGGAGTTAATGGATTAACCATAGAATTGTAAATTGCGGAAGGATCACCTCCACCCACTTTTGTATCCTCTTTGTAATTTTTTACTTTTTTAGCGATTTCTGATAATTCAGGAACGGACTCAAAACCTGCTAATGTTGTCCACGGTTCGATTCTAGTGCCACCCCAGTTAGAACCAATAAGACCAACAGGTACTTGAAGATCTTTGTGAACTCGGCGACCAAAGTAGTATCCTACGGCACTGAACCGATCCACTGATTTAGGATCACATACTTGCCACTGCCCAGGCCCTTCTTCCTTTGGTAATGGACTTACGGTGTGTCCTGGTACATTGAATAATCTGATCCAAGGATGAAAACCTGCGGTGGCTTCTTCTTTGGGGTTAGCTGATTGTCGTACTGACCATTCCATGTTGGATTGTCCAGAACAGATCCAGACTTCGCCAACCAGAATGTTCTCCAAAGTGACTGTATTGGAACCTTTGATTGTTAGCGTTGAAGCATTTCCGTTGGCTTTAAGCGGGTCTAGCTTTACGATCCACTTTCCTTCTTTATTAGTCTTTGTAGTTTTCTTTTGTCCGGCAAATGAAACCGTGATTTCTTCACCTGCATCAGCCCATCCCCAAACAGGGACTTGCATATCTCTTTGCAGAACCATCCCGCTTCCGATTACGTTTGGCAATTTGATTTCGGTTCGTCCCTCTTGTGTAGAGAAGACTAAAAGTATAGATAGAAGAGCTAGTAAAGGTGTTCGTTTCATGTGAGAGTTTTTTGTTATAGTATTAAATAATTAGATGAATGAAAATTGTTCTCTAGTCGAGTTTATATTTGTGGAATTAAAGCTTTGCCAACTTTAATTGAGGTTCTGAAATAGCCGAGATAGTTGTCTTCTAAATCAGTAATAAGCCAACTTGCTTTCGAAAAAGTATTTTGTTCTCTTTTGGCCCCAGGATCCAATTCCCCATAAAGCCTTAGGCTTCCATTATATTCTACCCAATAAAGCTTAACCTTTTGCTTCATCTGATTATGAAATATTATGGTGGTGTTGTCACCTGAGATTGATCTTGGAGGTTTTGATCCATCAGATGGTATCCATTTAAGATCTTCGGTGGGTCTTGGGGGTGGTTTTTGTACGGGAACTATTTTATCAAGGTCAATACCTTTAACTATTTTCAAATCAGGTAATTGAGCTTCTAATTGCTTTACTCCCTCGCCGGTGACGCCAGTTTGCCAAATGTAAAGTTGTTTTAGTTTTTTAAGTTCTTTTAACTTTGTTAGACCAGAATCTGTTATTTTTGTTGAATAGAGATTGAGATACTCAAGCTCTTGTAGTCCAATCAAGTAATCCATGCACTCATCATCGATTTGGGTTCTCTCAAGATGTAATCTCTTTAAATTTTTTATTCCCTCAATGTATTTGATTCCAGCATTTGTAATCTTTGTATCTCGAAGATTAAGGATTCTTACGTTTTTGAGTGACTGTATAGGTTTTAGGCCATCATCATTAAGATCTCTTCCTGATAATTGGAATTCTATTCTCCATCCACCGTCGCTAGTCGGGGATATGATGGCTCCATTTTTCTCCAATTCTTCAATGGTTGTCGATGCTTTTCCAGGTGCTTCGATTATTGAAGATAGAAGAAAAAAGAAGAAAGCGAAATAATACATAGACTAGTAAAATTATTATAAATGTGTTTGTACTTATTTTAAAATTGGGTCTTCCCAGATTTGATTCCATGCATCGATAGAGCGTTTAAGATTTTCTTTTGAATCCCCCTTAATCGCATAGCATTGAAGACCAACGTGACCTCGAAACCCAGAACCTTTTAATAATTTCATGAGTTCTTGTTGATCAAAATCACCGCTGTCCAAGGTTTGTATGAGACCTTGCCATGATTTGCTGTTTTTTTGAGCTCCGCTAATGCTTGCTTGCCAAATCAGAGGTGATGCTTTCTGGATGGTTTCTTTGAGGTTGCTTTTTGGTTCTACTTGCAAAAAATGACAAAGATTAAACATGGCTCCGACATTGTTTCTTTCTGATTTCTTGGCGATTCGAATGGCATCTCCAATCCTATCAATATAGAAACCTGAATGAGGATAAAGTACTACTTTGAGTCCTGATTTTTTTGCCTGATCTGCGATTTCTCTAACAAATTTAACGGCTTCTTCATCTGTATTGTTATTTTTGTTTCCCTGAACAAAAAGCTCAATAATTGTGTCTGTCCCATCGAGTTCACGAATTAACTCTGATATTTTAGGGTCATATTGAAAACCATTTTTACCCCCTAATCTTCCTCCCACATAAAAGCTGAAAATCCTTAGTCCCTCCTTGCTAAATGCCGATAGTCTTTCCTTGATATTTTCGTTGGTTTTTAAATGTGCTGAACCGATACCGTCATACCCTAAATCTTTGAGGGTCTTAGCTCTTTCGGTAGCTGAGTTGAAATGAACTCCATTATGAAATGCGAAGAATTTTGGTTTCGCAGAAATTTTCTCAATTTTTTTTAGTTTGATATTTCGGAAATAGACTCTGTCACCATGATTTTGCATTCCGATTCTCCCACTGGTTCTATGCAATCCTGGAATTTTTTTTCCATAATCTTTGGCGAGTTTAATCAGATTTGTGTCTATAACTTTTTCGTTATTTACCCAGACTATACAATTCTCGTGAATGCATTTAATTCGAATATTCTGCCATTCACCTGCTTCTTTTGTTGCCCGGTGACTCGGTGCAAGCGCTGCATAAATAGAACCAGTAAATTGATTTGGTTTGAGATTTTTCCATTTCTCTCCAGCATCATCCAGTAGCTGAATTTCAATACCGTCTACGTATGGTGTTCCTTTTTTTGGTGCTCTAATAAATACCCCGCTATTACCATTTTCTGGAAGTTTGAACTCCATACTTAAATCAAAATTCGAAAATTCATCATTGGTTGCAATCCATTGAGCGCCGGGCCCGCCAGTGCACGATAAGGTGCCATTTTTAACCTCCCAATTCTTAGAAGCTTCACCACCTATACCTTCCCATCCTTTAAGGTCCTTCCCATTAAATAGATTAATATCCGCAAAGCTATTGTATACCGGAAATAATAGAAGATGAATGAGCGCAATTTTAAGAATATTTGTCATTGTATTAGTTTGTTATTGTATCTTCCATTCGAAATAAATAGCAATGACATATCGTTATGCCTTATAACAAATATTGATTTTGGCTATTTGTCTTAAAAATTTAGTGAACCTAACGCAATTTTATAATTAGAATGATCAATTTTTTACGTTTGGCTTGTTTCCTTTTACTTCTAAATTTCTTTTCTCCTTTGGTTGAAGGTGAGGAAAAATTAGAGCCCGAAGAGGGTCATCCTCGAGCCTCATATTTAGAGTATAGTAAGAAAGAAATTAAACTTCAAGCAGAGGCAGTGAGACAAAGCAGGCCTCAAATGCATAGAGGGGGTTGGGAATGGGACCGCTTACTCGAAAGGTATATCGATAGTGAAAGAAAAGATCCGAACGAGATTGAGATTCTAAAAGCCTATATGCTTAGTATTTTAGATCGATATCAAGAAGCAAAGAAAAATGGGAAACATGAAAGTTTCACACTTTTTTATAACCATAAATCTTGGGGCAGTGGAGGACGAATGAGAATTTATGATGAGCTTGTCAGACAGAACTTATTAACCGAATCCGAGGTAAAAGAATTTAAAGAACTAGTCCTGCATAGTATAAAAATTGATTTTCCGGATTACTCATTACTCGAGAGAGGTGTGAACAATAGACCATACGGCATCAACGCCGGTCCCTCCATCGCTGTACAAATGTTTCCAGATAATCCGGTTTCTGTGCGTCATTCTAAATGGTTAGATGCACTCTGGAGAGAGCTAGTTGAGTATGGTGATACAACAGAGACAAATTACTATCCCTATGGACCTCTTTACCTGCATGGCTTGATTGATATGGCTTATGGAATGAATAAATTCACGACCGATAGAGATTTTCTTAAAGCCCATTTTAAAAGGTATCTCTATTACATTCACGGTGGGGGAGTCAGGGGTAATCCAAACTCATCTGCAAACATTATTCAAGATCAGAGAGACAAAATATACGCCGATCCATGGAACGCTGAGTATTATGGTGGCTCTGAAAAGGTTAACGATGGACACGTTTGGTATCGTGTGGCAAAAGAATTTGAAGATCCGGAATTTTTATGGGCATCAGAACAGGTATGTTTGGGAGGTCGTCCACCTAAAGGATACAAAATTCCTGAAGAGTATCTTGAAGCGTACCAGAAAAGGTATTTTTGGTTCGTCAAAAAAGGAATTGAACCTAGTGTCCCAAAAGGAGGTTCTTCCATAGGTTATTATAGCCCTTTAAAATACAAAATTCCTGAGCGACTTTATCTATGCTCTAGCAGAGAAAGCGGTAAACCTTTCGTCTCATTTTTTATTTATGACCGTAATAATAATTATATGCATTATTGTGACGACTCTGATGGTAAGCTCTATGAGTACTGTGTTGAAGGTGCCAAGTTTTTACACACCTCGGGCAAGTACACCAGTGGTCGTGCTGGGGTTGGAGAGACTGCGTATGATCTTCTTTCAGTTTTACCCCCTGACATGCAATTTCCAATTAAGAGCGGGGGAGGTATGGATAAACCAACTGGCGAAGCGTGGAAGATGTCATCCATGTCGATCAAATTAGCCCTTAATTCACGTGAAGGCCCTGATTCTAAAAATTGGGAGTTCGATGATAAGATACAGCATTTTCGCCGAACCGATCAGAAAGAACTTGGATTTTCATATGGGAATATGGACGGATATTGGCAGTTAAATAATCAATATCAATTAGAGTCCCTCAGAATAGGTCCTTTTGCCTCGGGATCAAAGATTCAGAACCTTAGAATTTCAGGTCCGGCTGGTGAAAAAATATTAGAATCGTTTAATTCTTTATCTGAAAGTATGGAAGTTGAAATTGTTAATGGAGAGAACAGGGTTCCTCTAAACGATAACATGAAAGGTCATCTATGTAAGATAGTTGATGGAGGGAGGAGGCCTGGAAAATGTATTGAGATCGGTGATTTGGGTGAAGGAAATGAGATTAGTTTTATTTTTAATAATCTCAAAGAAGACTTTGATGCTCAGAATGAATTCACCAGAATATCTTATG
>JACETS010000017.1 GCA_013911195.1 Verrucomicrobiales bacterium
CAGCTCAATACCTAGGAGGTGACAATGATGACTACGATGCAATGAAGCATCGAACTTCAACCGTTGTTAATGGAAGTAATCAGAATTATCTGAATATGCTTTCTCTGTCTAGAAAGGATATGACGGATCAATCGAACTACGAAGAAGTCGCGAAATTGATTCATATTGATAATTTTATTGCTTACATGCTTGCCAATTATTACGTAGGAAATACCGATTGGGCGCACCAGAACTGGTACGCCACCTACAATAGGGTTAAAACTGATGGTAAATGGTACTATCATAGCTGGGACCCAGAACATTGCCTCGAAAGCACTAACCATGATTCAACAGGTCGTGATGATTCAGGAGGGCCGACTGAAGTATTCCATAATTTGATTGCTAATCCTGAATTCAGACTTCGTTTTGCAGATACTGTAAGAAAACACTTTTTTAATGGAGGAGTACTAACACCCGAAGAAACCGCCAAAACATACTTAAAGTTGGCAGATCCTATAGAATATGTTGTCAGGATAGAATCAGCAAGGTGGGGAGACAATGCAAGACGAACACCTTATACTAGACTGGACTGGGTTAAAACACGTGATCAATTACTTGGTAAGGCATCTGGCAGCTCCTATGATAATTATTTTCCTAGAAGAACTGAAATTGTTTTAAATCAATTCATTCGAAGAAAGTGGTATCCCAGTACGGATGCTCCAGATTTTTCTCAACACGGAGGACAAGTCTCATCAAATTATCAGTTAACAATTGATAGCAATAGCAATGGAACTATTTACTACACTGTAGATGGTTCTGATCCTCGTGTCCCAGCATCAGCAGCAGTTGTCACTGATCATGTTCTTGTCCCAGAAGTTACTTCAAAAAGAGCTTTGATGCCTACTGATAATTCAAATCAAAACTCTTGGTTCTTGTCCAATTTCGACGATTCTTCATGGCCTTCTGGAACTAAAGGAAGTGGATATGATTCTGCCAATGGTCGCTATCAAAGCATCATTGACTCTTCTCTAAATTTCGGTGATCAAGCCAGCTCAAGTAAAGTAGAGACCATCTATATGCGTATTAAATTCGATGTAAGTGATCCATCCATATATGACACCCTATCATTAAAGGTCCGTTATGATGATGGCTTCGTCGCTTACATAAACGGAACTGAGGTTGCCAGAGATAGAGCTGGAGGTAGCCCTGGAACCCACCTTGCTTTTGACGCCCAAGCGTCCTCAAGTCATACAGACTCACAGGCCGAAAACTTTAAATCATTTTTAATATCCCAACACATTGATTTGTTAAAAGAGGGACCAAATGTTCTTGCAATACAAGGTTTGAACGTGAGCGCAGGATCAAGTGATTTTTTGATAGATGCAGCCCTAGACGCAACCGAGGGAATTGGTGGAGGTAATGGCGGTTTAGCTGAAACAGCGAAAGCTTACGAACAACCTATTGTTCTTACCGAGCCCGAAACAATGATAAGGGCCAGAGTATTCTCGGGTAATGAATGGTCTGCCCTCAATGAGGCAACTTTTTTAACCGATACTGTTCCGGCAAGTTCTGAAAATCTAGTGATTTCAAAAGTTCATTACCGTCCAGCACCGGCCACTGAAGAAGAAATTCAAGCAGGACATAAAAACAGAAATGATTTTGAGTACATCGAACTTATGAATATTGGAGAAAAGAATATCAATCTTAGTGGTGTTGTTTTTGACAAGGGCGTTGACTTTAAATTCGATAATGGCAATTCAAAAATCATTGAAATAGGACAACGGGCATTATTAGTTGAAAATTCTGAAGCTTTTATTTTACGTTATGGAGATGGTCTACCTCTGTTGGGCGAATTTGAAAGTAATTCCAATTTATCAAACGGCGGTGAAAGAATGTTATTATTGGACAGTCAGGGTTCAGTTATTCGGGATTTTGAATATGATGATGACTCCCCTTGGCCCGAATCAGCAGATGGAGACGGTTACGCCTTAATTTTAAGAAACCCACAATCTAACCCTGATCATAAATTACCGGAAAATTGGGAAGCCAGCTCTTCGATAGGTGGTGATCCTGGTGAAGCTGGCAGCAGTTTAAGATTTGAGGATTGGCAAGTTACAAATTTCTCTAAATCGGAACTTAATAATTCATCTGTTTCAGGTCCAACTGGCAATCCTGACAATGATACATTGACTAACTTGGAAGAGTTTTTGTCAGGAAGTGATCCTAAATTATTTAATTCTTCTGATACGCTCTTAAATATTCAAATTGAAGAAAGCAATAATGCTGAAAGACAGCAAACCGCTATAATAAAAATCAGAATGAATAGTGACGCAAGAAGATCAATAAATTGGAAAATTCTAATGTCAGAAGATGGTGCCAATTGGTCGGACGCCTCATCTAAAATTGAATATTTCAAAACTGATGAGCTAGAGAACCAAATTCTCATTCTAAACTACCGGATAAAAGAAAATGTCCCAAATGAACGTCTTTTGTTTAAAGTCGAAACGAGTCTCTAGGAAATTTAAGCAATAATATCAAAGATGGGTTCTCCACTAGAAATCATGAGAGGCCTGTCCTGAGTATCATAAATATGAAGTTTAGGATCAATCCCTAGGAGATAATAAATAGTTGCGGTTAAATCTTCTGGAGTTACTGCATTTTCCTCTGGCTGTGAAGCATGCTTATCTGATTTACCGTAAACAAATCCTTTTTTAACACCTCCGCCAGCAAGTAATACACTGTAGCACTGAGGCCAATGATCACGGCTGGCATTTTTATTGATTTTCGGCGTCCTACCAAACTCACCCATCCAAATCACCAAAGTTTCATCGAGCATCCCTCTTTGATCCAAATCTTCAATGAGAGTTGGTAGAGTTTGATCGGTTATAGGTAAATGATAAGCCTCGACAATAGGATACATTCTTGTGTTATCAAAGCCGTGCGTATCCCAACCCCCGTCGGTTTTACTCCTCCCACCGATCACATTAGAAAAATAACATGTAGTGAATTTTACACCTGCCTCGGCTAGCCTACGGGACAATAAGCAGCCTTGTCCGTAAGTTGTTCTTCCATATTTTTCTCTCAACCATTGAGGCTCTTTTGAAATATCAAAAGCATTTCTAACTTTTGATGAATTCAACATAGCAATAGCATTTTTATAATAGTCATCCAAACCCCGTGCCTTTTCTGAGAACTCAAGCATTCTAGATTGCTTGTCTATAATAGCCTGAAGTCCTCTGCGCGATTGTATTCTATCTAGGCTAAGGTTGTTAGGAAGACTTAGTTCGGGAAGATTAAAATTTTCTTTATTTGGGTCCTTAGGAATAAAAAGAGGATCAAATTTTTTGCCTAAAAAGCTGGCATGCTGACCAGGCGTTCTAGAGCCATCTGATATGACATGAGGGTATGAGACGAAGGTTGGCATTCCTTTATCAGTATTGTCTGCAAACTTGCTTACAACAGAACCATAAGCCGGATACAAATCAGGAAGATCACGCAATCTTTGGTCATCGCTCGGGGGAGCATGACCAGTTAAGGCGTAATAACCAGCAGAGTTGTGATTTTTCATCTTGTGATGAACCGATCGCACTACAGTGCATTTATCCATCAACTTTGCCATTCGAGGTAAATGCTCACAGATTTCGATTTCTGGACAAGACGTTCTTATCTGTGAATGGGGAGATCTATACTCCTTCGGAGCATTTGGCTTCATATCAAGAATGTCTATTTGACTAGGACCTCCCCATTGAAAGAGAAAAATCACAGATTGTGCCTTCGCCATAACTCTTGATTTTGAATCACTAAGATCCTTTGCTCTAAGATAATTAGGCATACTCAAGCCAAGCATACTAGCACCTCCAAGTCTCAACAGACTTCTCCGGGAAATCGATGACTTCTTTAAGCTCTCACAGTGAAATTGTTTCATCTTCTCAACAAAAACTCTTTTGCATTTAACAGGCTCCACGCAACATCTTCAAGAGCAGAACGCCTATTGGATGACAAGTTTAGGTAACTCAGAAAAGCTGACCATTCTTCATCAACTGGTGGTCGCGTAAGAATGGACCAATAAAGCTCATCAATGATTTCAAGGTCGTCCTTTCCATTCTTAAGAAGTTGGCCAATTTTATTTTCTTGATGAGAAAGTATTGCGTTGAGCGTTTTACCCGCAGTTAGCTCAAAAACCTGCGCGAGTGTCGTTTCGTTACTTCTTTCTGCATCAGAATTAGTCAACCTTGCGGGTTTACCGAAGATTTTGAGAAACTTATCATTTTCATGTGGGTTTTTGGATAAATGAACAGAATCAACACCTGGCATTGTAATCGCGGACTTGCTTTTAAATGAGTCTGAGAACTCACCCTCTATCGACATTGATTTATGAGCAGCATCAATGATTACCTCTGCGGGATAACGCATGACTTTAGCCCTGGCAAACGTCAAGTCTGTGCCAATATTTAAAACCAATCCAGGGTCCGACGATAGCTGGTAGGTTATAGAATTTGTAATGAGTCTTATTAAATGTTTTTGGTCGAAGCCACTTTCAATTAACTCCTTGGAAAGAAACTGCAAAAGCTCAGGATTTGAGGCCGGATTCGTTTCACGCACATCATCAATAGGATCAACAAGCGGCTGACCTACTAGATTAGACCATATCCGATTGGCTTGAACTTTAGCAAATCTCGGATGGGAAGTAATCCAGTCGGCCACCTCTTCAAGTCTGTTATCAAATGACTTAATGGGTCCTGATGATGGATCCAAGAATCCAGGTTCAGGAGGTTTTTTAGTTCTTGGGTCTTTAAGAAATTTATTTTGAAATTTATCTGCTGAAACCAACTTTATGACCTGTTCACCAACAAATCTGTGTTTATCGAAACCGTCTTTTCTTTTATTCTCAATAATCTCATAATCGATGGCATCAAATATAGCCGCAAAGCGGTAGTAATCGTCTTGCCGAACATTTTCAAATGGATGGTCATGGCACTTCGCACAATTAATTCTAGTACCAATAAAAACTTGAGCAACTGCCTCGGCCCGATTTACAGGAGCTCTTAAGGCACGATAAAAATTTGCTGGTGGATTGTTATACGTACTTCCAGTTGCACAGAGAATGTCTTTGGTGAATTGATCTAATGGCTTTCCACTGCCAATCATTTCTTTTAACCATCCATATATTTTTTCTACCCCTTTTGAATCAAGGGTCTTCTCTTCAACGCGCAGTAAATCCGCCCACTTGAGAGCCCAGAAGCTCGCGTATTCTTCTGATTTTAAAAGTTCTTCTATAAGTATTGATCGTTTGTCTTTTCTTTTATCAGATAAAAAAGACCGGGCTCTCTCTGAAGATGGTAGCGAACCGGTAACATCCAAACTCACGCGCCTCAAAAAAGTAAGATCGTCAGAAACAGCAGAAGGGTTTTGGTTAAATAATTTAAGCTTAGAAAAAACATAATGATCAATTTCATTTTTTGGAGAAGGACCCTTCCATGTATAATTGTCGTTGGCCTTGATCAATGCCGCGCGCATTGATGCACGTCCACCCATGTATCTTACAAAAACGGTCGTCTCGCCTGGTTGATTAAACTCTAGTTCACCTCCAGCGCTAATTTCTGCACCTAGGTTAGCACTCTCATAAACTGCCCATTGTGAAACGTCTTTTTCTTCACCATTTGAAAATTTTGCTTTCACTTGAAGATTAATTTTTTTGTTTGGTGCCGAAAGAAGCACAGAGGAAGGTACGATTCTAATGGACTCCAATTGAGGAGCAGAATCGATATCATTCTTGGCTCCTAATCTTAGCCAATCATGAAGAATTCGATATTCTTCCGATTCAAGATCAAACCGTTTATCCCCTTCATGATTTTCGAGCAGCGTTGGCTTACGGAGTAATTTACTAACCTCTGGATTACTAGGATTGGCTCGTTTTTCGGAGGATAGAATATTTTTATGATCTAGAGTAGGATTCTCGCCCCAGAGGGATAGCTTAAACCCTCCTTTACCGTTTTGGTTTCCATGACAACCTCCACCATTACATCCTGCCTTTGAGAGAACCGGCATTACATCACGCGTAAAACTTACCTCTCCTTTAACTATGGAGAGAAAGCCCATAAAGGTGAATAATAAAAAAATGGAAAAACTATAAATCAATACAACCTAAAATTGAACTAACTCTTCGAGAGTCTCAAGCATTATTGGTTCTTCTTGCCATGTAGACGTGAGGGATTCCGGCTTCATCAAAGATTGGACCCTCAGACTTGTAGCCTAAGTATTCATAAAAACTTTGAACAGCTAACTGAGAATGAAGAAACGTTTGACTCATTCCTAATGATTCAGAATGAAGAATAAGACTATTCATGATCTGAGCACCCACACCATAACGACGCCATTTTTCAAGCACTGCAACTCTGCCAACTCGGCCCTCTAGTGAAAGCCTAGCGCAACCTACCGGCTCTCCAGAGCGATTTTCGGCAAGAAAATGTATGCATTGTGAATCCTTTCCATCCATAACAATTTCATGGCTAACCCCCTGTTCTAATGTAAAAACGTTATGTCGAACACTTTGAATAAGATAGGAATCATCAGCCCAGATAGCATCCCGTACTCGACAATCCAAATTCATAGAATGCTTAACTTGAAATAAAACCGAAGATTCATCAAGATTTGAATAATTCGATAGTCAGCATGATTCAATTTAGTAAAAATTATATCGTATTATCATTTTTTCACCTCATGACTTTTACGCTGAGCGCAGGAAAGTTAATAATTAGTGATCGTGGGGCCGGCAGCATTAAAATAGCTAACTTTGATGGAAGCTCGTCCGAAGTTTTAATACCTTCTGCAGGCACAAATGTTAGAGGAATTGCAACCGATCTATCAATGGGCATCATTTTCTATGCAGACAATGGCTCCGATATTATCTACAAAACAAATATTGATGGATCGGAGAGAACAGCCATCATTCAATCTGGGCTTGGATTCCCTGCCGATATCACAATTGATAGATTCTCAAAAAAAATCTACTGGTGTGATAGAAATAATGATCGAATCGAATGCTCTGACTACAATGGAAACAACCGCCGAACCATAATAAATACTAATGATCCTTATTATCTAGATCTGGATCTGGTTAATAAGAAAATCTATTGGGGAGACTTCTCTGGAGGTAATATATTTAGAGTAAGCTTGGAAAATACTAACGCTGTAGAACAAGTCGTATCTGGATTAATAAGAACTAGAGGAGTGAAAGTAGATCCTTATGGTGGGTTCTATTATTGGTGTGATAGAGAAAGCCATAAAGTACAAAGAAAACCAATTATTGGTGGACAGATTGAAGATTTATATACCGGACTGGACACCCCTCACGGGATGACATTGGACATTAGGTCTGGTAAAGTATATTGGGTTGATACTGGAACCAATTCGATTGGCGGCAAAGGTGCAAAAGCAGTCAGCAGAGGTGACATGGATGGGTCGGGACCACAGGAAATATTAGCCAGCATGAATCAGCCTTGGGATCTGACTCTTGATACTCGAGTTTCGAACTATGAACAATGGACTCAGAGAAGGTTTAACAAGCAATCCAATAATTCGATCAAAGGTTTTAATGCTGATCCTGATAAAGATAATAAAATCAATATATTAGAATATTTCTCTGGAACGAACCCTTTAAAATCTGACTCTCTCAACTTATTAAGTATTAATAATAATGAACAAGGTGCTCGATTGACCTATCCCATTAATTCACAACCGGTCAGTGACATTATATTTGATATCGAATACTCATTTGATCTCGAGGAATGGACAAAACTTGAAAGTATCTCTCAAAAACCAAATATTTATCATAATTCTGGACCAGTCTTAATGCATCATGAAATTAGGACAGAAGAAATGCTGAATCGGAATCATTTTAGAATAAAAATCAAACCGAAGTAATGAACATTCGAAGGGCTACAAACAATGATAGCAATGAAATTATATCGCTTATTACCTCAATATATAATGAGTATGGAGAAATTATGTATACAGAAGGTGCGGATAGAGATCTTTTAGATATCCGTGGAAATTATCACGCCAAAGGAGGAGATTTTATTGTCATGGTTAATGAGGTTGACGAAATAATAGGTAGCCATGCAACACTACCTATAAATACTAAAGATGGAGTTCTTACCTTCAGAAGATTGTATTTAAAAAAAAATTACAGAGGAGAAGGTGCAGGAAAGAAATTGATGGATTGGGCTGTAAAATGGTCCATTGAAAATCAATTTAATCGAGTGGAATTTTGGTCAGATGTTCGTTTCAAAAGGGCTCATGATTTCTTTGAAAGCTACGGATTTGTGAAGTCAGGAGAAATTAGAGAAATGAATGATGGCGCACTTCCCTATTCAGAGTTTTTCTTTTATATGAAACTTCTTTAGGCGGACCTTTTATTTGCAAGAAGTAAAACATAAACAATAGTTTCCAAGTGAAGATTAGGTCAGTTTTATTTTTGTTACTTGGATTAGGCGTCTTTTCTCATTTCTCAGCGGCTGGTCGTAACGCAGGTGATAGTTTGCCAAACATTGTTTTCTTTCTCGCTGACGATATAGGATGGGCAGATCCGGGTAGATACCATGAAAATTATTCTGGAAACAAGGCAAAAGTCCCCACCCCAAATCTTGATAAACTTTGTGATCAGGGAATGATGTTTCTTGATGCCCAACTTCCAGCTGCACTTTGCGCTCCTAACAGGTTCTCGATTATGACAGGTAATTACACTCAAAGGTCAAGACCTTGGGGAACTTGGAACAGAACTGCATCTTCAGCTTTCCATTATGGAAATACCAGTAATGATAGAATTGATAATCCTCATGAGACTATTGGAACAGCTTTACAGAAGAAGGGATATAAAACTGCTTACTTTGGCAAAATGCACTTTGGAGGTGATTTTTTCGATGAGGATGGAAATATACTAAGAGATCAACCAAACGATCAACTCGGCCAGATTGATTTCACCAAACGTTTCCGTAATGGATTACTAGATCATGGTTTTGATTATACTTTTGTAACTCCAGATGGAATCCAAGGTCCTCTTTATGCTTATTTTGAAAACGATCAATACATACCCATTAGCACATTCGCTGATGATGTTGATGGAGTGGATGTTTCAGGTAATTCAGTGCTGAAAGAATTTACTAAGGGTGAAAGAGTCGGTAATGGTGAAATGATACAAGTTGGATATGGGGACTCTGAATTTGATACGAGTGAGCACGGACCTATTCTTGCTCATTATGCTCAGCAATTTATGGAAGAACATGTAAACAATGATACAGACGCTCCTTTTTTATTATATTATGCCACACCCGCGATACATGTTCCATTAACGCCTTCTGTCGAAGGCATTGAAGCTCAGGGACAGAGCCAGATAGGACCAAGAGCTGACTTCGTTTATGACCTCGATGCCCAACTGGGGCTACTTTTAAAAAAGTTAAAAGAGTTAGGAATTGATAATAACACTCTTGTGATTTTTACCAGCGATAACGGAGGTGCTGTCAGTGGTGGACAAGCTCAAATAGCGGCTGGTCAAGATCCTAACGGTCCATTACGCGGAAAAAAAATGTCAATTTATGAGGGTGGGCATAGAGTTCCAATGATCTGGAAGTGGGGTGATGGAACCGACAACGGATCTATAATTCCTCCTAGCACCAAATGTGAACACCTTGTTTCGGTAATGGACTGGGTTGCAAGTGTTATCGATTTAGCTGGTGGAGAGATAGCTTATGACCAGCATTATGATTCCATTAGCATTCTACCGCTTCTTTTCTCAGAAGAACCTGACGATTTACCCGCGCCAAGAAATTTTCATTTCTATAGCATAGGTGATTACCGAGGAGTTAGAATGGATGATGATCAAGGAAAATGGTTTTATAAAAGAGTCAACGTTGATGGCATATTGGAACTATACGAAATCATTAATGATCTCGAACAAACAACAAACCTTGTTGATGGGTATGCTTCAATTACAGAAATTCCAGACAACCACCCCCACAAAGAAAGAATTCAATTAATGGAGAATTGGTTTAATGCACACAAAGCAACCACCAGCCCAAGAACGGCAGAGGCATATGATTACAGCATTAAAAATGATGAGAAAAATGGCATGAGAATCATTAGTACCAACTTTACTGAATATACCGGAGACGCACAAAGAATAGATAACGGGGAAGCCTTTGGTATTACAGATTTAGAAAGCGTTACCGACGCTTGGATTAATCTTCACAAAATAGATCAAGTGGATAATTTAACGAACAATCTGAAAGAGAAAACAACTGTTAGTATTTCTCTGAAACACCCTAATAACTGGGGGACAGGAAATGCAGCTTTTAATAATACCCCATTGAGAGCTGGCATTGATGATTTTAGAACTACGGTTCCAGAAACATCAGTCACTTTCTCTGGATTAAATGCAACTTTCCCAAAAGGATGCTCGGCTATCGTCTATGTAGGAGGTTACTTAAAAAACACGGGGGCCTCAATAACTGACGGTAACATCAAATATTATTATCAAACTCCATCGGCTCCAGTCGCTCCTGTAGATTTTATTCAAACGAAAACAACCACTGACAACGGTGAAGGCTCCGCGCCAGAAGCACATTATGCTGTATTCGGAACTACCGAATCACCTATAGTAAGCGACTCTGTTACATTCACAATAGACACATTATACGGCGGTGGAACTTTTATTGGCGGTATTCAAATTACTGGTGAGTCGATTGCAAGCGAGCCAATAAAAACACCAATACCTGTGCCTTTAGATGAACCAATGATTCAAATAAAGCACAACACAGAGTCCTTAAAAATCAGTCAACTCAACACTTCAGCCACTTACGAATTGCAAAAATCAAATCAGCTCTTGGATGAATGGTCGACTCTTGAAATAATCGAATCTCCCGAGAAAAATGAAATTATTATTAATGATATCTTGTTGAATGATTCAGCTTTTTACAGAGTGTTATATCCTCTAAAAGCTTTGAAAATGAGCCTCTCTGAATAACAGGGGAAGTATTTTTCAATTCTAGATATCCGCAAAGATGCATCATTTAATTTATATAACGGTCTTATTTATAATTTACTCTTTTCCAATTTCGTATGCAGAAGATTGGCCTCAATATCTAGGCCCGTCGAGAAACACCGTTTGGAATGAGAAAGGGGTAGAATTAAATTTTGATAAACATCCCCCTAAACTTCTCTGGTCCAAACCAATAGGAGGAGGGTACTCAGGACCTTCGGTCTCAGATAATAAGGTGTTTATAATGGACAGAGAAGCAGAACCATATAAACCAAAAAAGATTAAACCTGGAACTAATTTGAACTTTGTTAAAGCCAAAATTAAGGGAACAGAAAGAATTCTCTGCTTGGATTCACGAACCGGTGAGATTAAATGGTCTCATAGTTATAAATCTGAATATAGCTCTGTTTTTATTTACGCCATAGGACCTAGAACAACACCACTTGTGC
The DNA here is from genome assembly GCA_013911195.1 of Verrucomicrobiales bacterium. Lineage (GTDB taxonomy): Bacteria > Verrucomicrobiota > Verrucomicrobiia > Verrucomicrobiales > DEV007 > EC70. Next base: position 11,464 of record JACETS010000017.1, read on the forward strand.
ATGACGGGTTCGTTTTCACTCTAGGAGCTGAAGGCCAACTCAACACTTATAAAGCAGACAGCGGAAAATTAATTTGGAGTAAAAATTTTATCAATGATTTTGGGATTGAAAATCCTGAATGGGGAACAGCCTGTCATCCCATCATACATAATACTACATTGATTTGCACTGTGGGAGGCAGTGGACAAACCTTGGTTGCCTTTGATTATAAAACAGGCAAAGAAGAATGGAGAAATATAGATTCAAAAAAATCCGGCTACGGAACTCCAGTCATTGAAACGATCAATGGCACCAAACAATTAATTGTCTGGAATGGGGAAACGGTTAACGGGGTTAATCCTGATAATGGCAAGTTGTACTGGTCAGTGGGTTTTAAACCTGAATATGGAATGGCCATAGGAGCCCCTAGGGTATGGAACGACCTGGTATTCGTGATGGGGTTCAACGGAAAATCAGGCACCATCAAAATCTCTAATGACTCAAGATCCGCCTCACTTCTCTGGGGACTTGATAGAAGGTTAGGTGTTGCAGGAACGTTCAATACCGCTCACCTCGATGATGGATACATTTATTCAGGAGGACAAAGAGGCCTTTTTAGATGCATTGACATCAATAATGGAAAAAGAATTTGGGAAACTCCAACCCCACTTTTAAAAGAGGATGGATCCGGTCGTGGAGCCTGGCCCAGCGCGTTTACTGTATATCACAAGCCAACTAATCATACTGTGATTTTTAATGACCATGGAGAAATGATAAGCGCTAACCTAACTCGAAAAGGATATGAAGAAATCTCAAGAGTAAAGATCATAGAACCGACACATTACGTTGGAGGCAGAATGCTAGTTTGGTCGCATCCCGCCCTATCAAATGGAAAACTTTATTGTCGCAACGATAAAGAAATTCTATGCTATGATTTAAGAGGTCATAAAAAATAATAGATAATAAAGATATGAAGCTAATTATTTATCAAAATGTAAAAAGAATTTTACTATTGCTTGGAATCATTTTTTTACCATCACTCGATTCTCTCGCTTCTGAAAGTCAACCACATGTAACCGTTTATGGTACAGCAACTACTTCGGTGGCTATCGATGAAATGAACTGGAGAATAAGGATCAACCATAAAAATCCAAGCCTGGAAGAGGTAGCGAAAGCTCATAACTCCACCGTTAAAGAAGTTCTGGATTTTCTTATTGATAACGAACTACCTGAACATTGCATTCAGACTTCAGGAATGGAATTTGGGGAATACTTCGTTACCTCAAAACTAAAAGGTCGGATTAGAGAGGGTTACCAAGCTTCCTCAAACATTAACTTCAAGGTGGCAATGACGAGCACCAATGACAATGATTTGGATCGACTTAATTTTACCTCAAAGTACAAGGAGCTTTGGAGCAGAATTTCACGAATGGAAAACGTTTCTCTCAATGGGATCACTTACAATAATTCTAAGAGAATTAAACATCAAAACGAGACAAGACAAAAAGCATTGTTAGCGGCGAAGGATAAAGCTCAAAAGCTTGCCGAAACATTAGACTCTAAAATAGGAAAACCACTTTTTATTGAAGAAGAAAGATTTGCTAACTCTAGCAACAATTTCTCTAATGTTTATGCTGATAGCCAACCGGCTATTGTTAATGATGGCTTCGCCCCAGGACAAATTCCAATCACTGTCCAGATTAAAGTCTCTTTCGAATTGATAAGCGAATAATTGAAGTTTGTTTAAGACCGCATTAACCAATGGAGCTGGGACTAAAAAAACCAACAATCCTAGCAATTGCTCTATTTATACTCGTATCAAATTTATTTTCATCTGATTCAAAAAAACCTCTATCTAAGACTGACAATCAGGCTATTGGAATCCTTGAAAATTACTGCATTGATTGCCACGATGAAGAAACCAAGAAGGGAAATTTTGATCTCTCTTATTTTATAGAAAATCATGAAGAAAATCTTCATTTAGTTTTCGAAAATCTAATCACTGGAAAAATGCCTCCAGTGAATAAACAAAGACCATCTCAAACAGAACAAGAAAAAATTCTTCATTGGCTTTCAAAAAAACAAAACAACCATTCAATCAATGACTATAGGAGAACCAGTCGACACGAATTCGTCTATTCGGTTAATGACCTACTAGGAGTAAGATTGGACCTTGCAGAAAACATTCCTGAAGACAGGGGCACTAATGACTTTGACTCCAACAGAAAAATTTTACTCACCAAAGAAGCACTAGACTCCTATTTTTCAGTAGCTGACGAGATGCTCGAATTCGCGTTACCAGATCAAGGTTTCCCCAAAGAAAGAGTCTGGGTAACCAACAAGATTAAGGACAGCCATGACACTTATAACATTTATACACAAAATTATGAGGATGGAATTCTCTTTTCTTGGACCAGAGCAAATAACGGTAATAACTATTCTTTTTTCTATGACCACTTTGAGCCTCCAGTAAAGGGCTGGTACGAACTCACTTTTGACGCAAAAAAACTTGGTCAGTTTGATGAAGATGTAAGTGTCTTAGTCTACTCAGGTAAATATTATTTCGCTGATGACCGACCACAGCCTCAGCGTTTGCTTGGCGTTATTTCTTTAGCAAATAAAGAATTACAATCTCATACCATTCGAGCCTTTTTACATCCCGGGGAAAATGTCTCTGTCCATTGTTATTCGAAACACACCTTCCGTCAGAAAAAGGGACGTAACGGAGCTTTTATCAAACAGTTAAAAGTCAAAGGACCAGTGCTCGAAAAATGGCCTCCTAAATCGTATAATAAAATTCTGGATGGTATCCAAATTAGCTTTGAAGAAAAGAAGCCTATTCAAACGCCAATTTACCAAACCAGACTCAAAGCAATTGGAGGCAGTATTTCTGTAAGTAGCGAGGAAATCGGAATGGAAAAAGAAAAAATGCAGGATGGATCAAATCGCACATTTTGGCATTCTCAGTTTACTCCTACCGTGGCCAAGCCACCTCATTTTGTTATACTAAACAATCCTTTAGAAAAAGAAATAGATGGCGTTTCCTACTCAAAATTGACAAGAGCAAATAATGGACAGGTAAAGTCATATTCAATTTTTCTTTCAGATGATGCTAAGTTCTGGGGAGATCCAATAATTAAAGGAGAATTAGATATACTAAGATCTTACGAGCAAAACATCATATTTCCCAACAAGACTACAAAAAAATACATAAAATTTTTGGTTACAGATGCCATTTCATTGGATGGAAAATCAATCGCTTCGATTGGAAAACTAGACGTTATCACTTCGGTCAACAATCCGACCTTAAGGTCAAAGATATCAATTCTATCTAAATCCGAAAAAGACCTAAAAAGAGTTATTCGTAATTTTGCAGAATCTGCCTTTTCAACCGATCTCACTGATGAAGACCTTTTACCATACTACAACGTTAGCCTTTTATCTTACCGGAATGAAGGACATTTCTTAAATGCAGTTAAAGCCGGTCTTAAGTCTATCATTTGTTCACATCGGTTTCTCCTAGCACCTGGAGAACATTCTAATAAAGATTATGAAATAGCATCTAAACTTTCCAGAATTCTTTGGTTATCAGTTCCAGACCAAGAACTTCTTGGCCTTGCAAGAAGTGCAAATTTAGAAACCGAGACAATTCGCCAACAGATCGACAGAATGCTTAAAGATGAAAAAAGCAAAAGGATGATTCATTCGTTTTGTTCTCAATGGCTCAATTTAAGGTCTTTTGACAAAGTCAACCCCTCCCTAAAACTATACCCAGAATACAATGATATTCTTAATCATTATCTTCCCATTGAAACTGAAACGTTCATTAATCACTTAATTCAGGACAACCTAAATATTAATAACCTTATCCACTCTAATTTCGCTTTTTTAAACCAACGCCTAGCCCAGCACTACGATATAAAAGGGATCACAGGTCAAAAAATACGTAAAGTTTCACTTCCTGAAGATTCAGTGAGAGGCGGACTGATGACCATGGGAAGTATACTCAAGATCACGGCTGATGGTTTTGATACTTCTCCAATACTACGAGGGGCATGGATCTCTAAAAATATTGTTGGAAATACTTTATCTCCCCCACCTGAAAATATAGTGGCAATAGAACCAGATCACAGCAATAACAGGAATTTAAAAGAACAGATAGAGGCCCATAAAAACAATAAAGCTTGTTACTCATGTCACAAGTCTATTGATCCTTATGGTTTTGCCCTTGAGAATTTTGATGCCACAGGTAAATGGAGATCTCAATACAAAATCGAAAAACCTCATAGAGGAACTTTTCAGTTCACACTTGGAGGGTACTATAATTTATCTCAAAGAGTCGATTCCTCTGGCACAGTCGAGAACCAAACGTTTGATAATATATCAGATCTCAAAAAAATTATTATTTCCGATCATAAAAGGATAGCCTATAGCTTCATCAAAAAATTCTTTGAATATGCTAATGGTTATCAACCGTCTCTCTCTGAACGTTTGGATCTTTTTGCATTAATACCTGACAACCCCAAGAATTGTAAGACAAAAGACTTGATCACTGAGGTATTGATGTATTCACTTAGGGAACGGTAAGGATGAAAAATTTGAATAGAAAAGAATTTTTAAAGCTTGGAACAGCTTTGCCAATTTCCTTGGGTCCATTGGGTCTCTCCGCAGCAAGCAATAAGAAAGAGACTCCTAAAAGAATAATTTTCATCAATAATAGCCTAGGTTTCTATGAGCCTTATTTTTTCCCAAAAAAACAAGGGGACCTAACGTCCTCTAACTATCTCAAGAATTTCAGAGTTAATAACAAATTAACGGTTTTTCAAAATTTATTTCATCCAGGCATGGAGACAAGTAACCATGACTCTGAAAAATCGTTTTTGACTGGAACCCCTAACCCCGAGTCATCGAACTTTGTTAATGGTATTTCCTTGGATCAAATATTGGCAAAGAAAATGGGGGAGCATACACGTTTTCCATTTCTTAATTTTAACATTTATGATCGCGGGTGGGGATGCTCTTGGAACGGCCAAGGTTCTGCAATTCCACCGATGCATGATGAAGGAAAGATCTTCGAAATGCTTTTTGAGGAAGAAGACCTTAAAACAAAAAGAAAACGAATTGCTCAAGATCTTAATATCCTATCATCATTAAGAAGTGATTTAAAAAACCTCAAAAAAAGGAATCCTTTTCATTCCAAATTAACTCACTACGAATTAATAATTAACGAATTAGAATCGCGTCTCGAGCGCGATAAATTTTGGATTAACACCAAAAAACCCAACGTCAAAAACTCCTTAACGGACGATAATAATTTCAAATTTTCTAACAAGATTAGAAATCTTTTTGAGCTAGCGAAATTAGCCTTTCAAACCGACTCTACCCGAGTAATTACATTCTCCATGGATTGGATCTATGGCGCCATCAAAGTGCCCGGAACGACAGGAGGATGGCATACACTATCTCATCACGGAGGACGAAAAGATGTCATAGAGAAATTAAGTCATATTGAGAAAGATACTCTAAAACACTTTGAACAGTTTTTATTCGAACTTGATCAAATTAAAGAAGGTCAAGGAACCTTACTTGATCATACGACTGTTGTAATGGGTAGCAATTTTGGAGACTCTTCTAATCACACATGCAATAATTTGCCCATTATTGTGGCAGGCGGAGGATACCAACACGAAAATCATAAGGTCTTAGATGGTTCAACTCCTTTATGTAACCTCTATCTAGAACTGCTTCACAAAAACAACATTGATATTGGTCAATTTGGTAGTAGTGAAAAAAATATAAACCTGCTTACGGTTTAATTGTTATATTTAGCTAGTTATCTTTTAAAACACTTTCCCTCCAGTGTTTAAGCTTATTTTTCAAGGTGTTAACAATTTCAATATTACTATCTGAAACATTTTTTTTTTCAGAGACGTCTTTTTCTAGATCGTAGAGTTCTGTTTCGCCCGTTTCGAATTTTTCTATAAGCTTCCAATCTCCTTCACGAATGGCCCCACCGCTGAAGCCTCCCAAAAAATGAGGCTTACTCAAAGGGTAGTGCCAGAAAATTGTTCTTTTGATTATATGCTTTGCATTAATAAGGTTTGAAAGAATTGAAATACCATCTTTGCCATCAGTATTCCTTCCATCAATTGCATGAAATATTGTAGGATAAAAGTCGGTATTGACTGTAGGCTGATGACTTAGAGATCCTGCCTTAATCTTAGTAGGCCATTGAACAATGAGCGGGACTCGTATTCCACCTTCGTACAATTGACTCTTTCCTCCCCGAAGCGGATCATTCGAAGTAATGTTGGTTTCCCCGCCATTATCACTAGTGAAAATAAAAATTGTATTTTTTAACAAACCTAAGGATTCAAGTTCAGATCGAATTTTACCAATCCCATCATCAATTCCCTCCAGCATTGCCGCCAAGTGAGGGTTGTGATGAACGGCCCAATGATTAAGAGGATCTCCTTTACCTAATCCTGCATCTTCGCAAATATAACATCTCTCTCGCCCAGACTTTCCAGGGGGATGTTTTTTGCGATACTTTGCTACAAGGTCTGGGCGTCCATTTAAAATAGTATGAGGGGCATAATGAGAAAGGTATAGAAAGAAAGGATTCTCTTTATTCCGTCTGATAAATTCAACAGCTTCTAGGTTGAGTCTGTCAGTCAAATTTTCCTCCTTTCCTAAACGATTATCTTTAAAATCTATCCACCTGATTGGTTGTGTTCTAAAAACATATGGCCATGTATTTGCACCATTACCAACTGATTTTACTTCACTGCCGGTATTCCAGTCAAAACCATGATCCGTGGGTCGACTTTCCTTTTTTGCTCCATGGTATTTATAACCTGATAGGTGCCACTTACCGATCATACCTGTCTTATAACCTAATTTCTTAAGCGCTTCGGGTAGAGTTTTTAAATCATGAGAAAGATGCTCATCAGAGTCTGGTCTTAAATAATCTGTGATTCCAAGTCTTCCCGGATAATACCCTGTAAGAAGAGCCGCCCTGTAAGGAGAACAGACCGGAGCCGCAGCATAGGCCTGAGTAAATCTCATTCCTTCTTTTGCCATCCGATCAAGGTTGGGGGTCTCATGAAAAGTATTTCCGTAACAACCAAGTTCACTCCAACCAAGGTCGTCTGCGAGAACAAAAACAATGTTAGGTCTTTCAGTAGAGAAGGAATTCTGAATTGAAATAATTAAGATTATAGTATTCAACAACTGAATAACTGGCCTCATGGTTAGAACCTTTATTTAACTGGATTAAGTTTTGCTGCTTTCTTTGGCATCAAGTCAATTGCTTCTTGGAGAAGTTTTCTATCAATCTCAGCGGCGGTACCAACTCCTGACTTGATCGGATTTTCCTCCATTCGATCACTAAGTGCGTAAAGAGTTCCATCCCTATATAATTTGTGACGCTGGTTCTGCGACCATACAATTTCAAGACCATTCACACCTTGGCCATGTTTTTCTGCGGCAGGCTTAAATTTTGGGTAGTAGTACTGAAAAATATATTTCCTTGGATTACCTTGCTTGCCCTTGCACTGAGGCCAGAAACTTCGTCCATCCAATTTCACCTTTGGTAACTTAGCATTTGTTATGTCAGCAATGGTGGGCAGAAAATCAGAAAAATCGACTAAATCATTAACAAGTATTCCCGCAGGGACAGTCCCTGGACAGTTAATAATTAATGGCGCATGAGTGCCTCCATCAGTTGCTAATGCCTTTTCTCCAGATCGATTCTCATTTCCATAGGGATAGGTAAGTGATCGATGAGCACCATTATCAGTTGTATAAATAATGACCGTCTTCTCACGCAATTTATTTTTTTCTAAGGCATCCACAATTTTACCAACGCACTTGTCTGCATAAAGGGTCATATCACGGAAATATTTTAAGCTTTTGGGTTCAGATCCTTGATGGTCAGAATTACTGTCAGGGGTCGCTACAAAGGGAGAATGCACTAACAACATCGGATAGTAGGCAAAAAATGGTTGTGACTTATGTTTTGAAATAAACTCAATTAGATAATCAGTTAGAATATCCGGACCGTAATCCTCTTTTGTTGTTTCCATTATTTTTCCATCCCGCACCAAACTGGGGTGCCAGAATCGAGAACGTGTAGTTCCCGGATAATTCCACAAACAATAATTATCAAATCCAGATTCTGGTGCTGTAGTACCCCTATCACCATTATGTAGTTGCCATTTTCCTGCAACTGCGGTCGCATAACCTGCATCTTTCATCATGTGAGCAAAAGTAATCTCATCCTTATCTAAAGTGCCAAATTGAACGTAATTTCGAATACCGTCTCGCCCGGTCATAATTTTGACACGGCTGGAAGTGCATACTGGCTCAGAATAACAATGATTAAACTTGGCACCAGTTTGAGCCAAGGCATCTAGACGAGGAGTGGAGAAGAATTTACTTCCATAGCAACCATAATTATCAGCGGCTGAGTCATCAGCCATCATGAGAATCACGTTGAGTCTCTCATCGGCTTGAGAAAGCCTGAGTAAAATGCAAATAATTAAATATATATAAATAAATATTTTTTTCACTTGTAGTACTCCACCTTACGCGGCTTAACACCAAGCTTCTCATAATTAAATCCAGGCTTCAATGGATTGTAATCACCGACTATTGCCACAGATCGATCCGGTTTGATCGCTTTTTCCATACCTAGTCCCCAGTAAACGGCATTAACCGTCATTCTCCTAACTCCTTCATTTCCCAGATCCCTTGCAGAGCCCATTGTAAAATGGAATATCTTGGAAGTTTTGCCCTTGTTTCCAGTCCATGTTTTCGTCCAAGCAACAGGCAGTGGCTCTTTATTAGTATTTGGCGGTGCGTCCTCCTCAAGATTAATTAATGGCTGACCAAGAACTAATGAAGTGCAGTCATCAGGGAAAGGATTCTTGTCATCATGACAGCGATAGACATCTGATGTTCCCCAGATATCTCCCACTCCAATAAGAATAGGATGTTTCCGGTTCTCTGGAACGATCACCCCCCGTGTTGCTTCTCGATGCCAACCACCATGGTGCCCCATGAAAGTGCCTCCCAACATCTTTCGCAGTGAAACATTTTTGCCCTCCTTCTTATATTTTAAGCCACCCCAAAAACCATGATTGGCGGTCCGCAAGGCAATGAGAGGTTTTCCCGAATCAAAGTAATCATAGAAATGCTTCATCTGCTGTTCAGGGAGATTCATAAATCGCGAAATCCAAATTACACAGTCAGCATTGGTTAAAAACTCAAGACCAGGAATATTATGACGTTTTTCTTTGTCCTTGAAAGGAGCAGGAACTGTTGGATCGACTTCACCTTTTTCATTCACTGAAAACAAAACTGTACAATCAAAACCATGATGATTGGAAAGAACCTTCGCGAGCATTGGCATAGATTGCTCGCTACGATATTCCTGCTCAGCAGCAATCAGCACTACATGCTTTCCTTTTCCTGGTCCATCTGATCCAGAATATTTAAGCCACAGATCATTTTTTGAGACAGCGTTCTTAGGGTTTTCATTTTGAGCTTTAGAATCATTGGAAAAATCGATGCAGAGCACGCAGAACAGAAATAATTGGGTCATATGAATCGAGCTCATCATTTTTTTTAACTTACTGCATTCCAAAAAGAGCATCATTAGAACCTCTAATTATAAAGCTGCAGCCTTGAGCGCCTTCTGGATGAGCGCCTTGGTTTTTAATGAACCTTCAATCGGGTCCACTCGGTGACCTTCAAATTCGATGGAGATCACCCCAGAGTATGAAGACTCATAGATAATTTTAATCATCTTGTAAAAGTCGGTGTTTGTTTCATTACCTTTATCATCGAACCTCAGCGCCTTGGCACAAACAGCTGGAGCATAAGGGAGACTCTTAGTCACCCCATCATACCTATTATAACGACCAAAGTTATTAAAGTCCGGTAAAAGTCCTGCGTTGGGTTTATTGATTTTCTTCATCGCAGCTAAGAGCCAATCTGGATCCTGTGAGTTGCCTCCATGAGGCTCTATCACAATCTTCACTCCGGTTCCTTTGGCGTAATCACACAAAGCACCCAGACCCTTGGCCGCATTTTCAAGATTCTCATCGCGATTTCCTCCAGAACGACAATTTACTCTGATAGCATCACAACCTAATTGTGCAGCGCAATCCACCCAACCTTTGTGTTCATCAACTGCTTGCGAACGTTCTTTGGAATCCTTTGAGTCCAGCTGATTCTTTGCATCAACTAAAATCAACACATTCTTCATACCTTCACCAGTAGTCCGCTTAACTAATTCACCAACATATTTTTTGTCAGTATGTTTTTCCTTAAATGGCCTGTTCCAGTATTCGATATGGGTAATACCCAATTTATCTTTCGCTAAAGCAGGATAATCCAGATGGTCAAGTTTCCCGGAACCAATCCATCTGTGAAAGGTGTATTCCTGAATACCAATTTGAAAACGGTTTGGATCATTTTTATCTTTTGCATGAAGCGCTGGAGCAAATGAAATAGTCGGAGCGGCCAAAGCGGCACCACCAAGAAAGGAACGTCGAGAAAGTTTCATGGTGTGTATTCTACCAACTAGAATATAAAAGGGAAGCTACTAACGCTTATTTTCTACGATTTTTGTAATTCATCATAGAATCAGTGGTACCCACAAGATCATCCTCATTAGTTATGCCTTGGAATACCAGCGGCATAAAAGGTGCCGGATCTTCCTTCAGACTCCATGCAATTCCTCTAAATAATATTAATCGATACATTGGATCAAAATACGTGTAAGTGTAATGACCAGTAGTAGTACCAAAGACTCGCCCCTTACCAGATTTGTAGGTCCAAAAGGCATCACTACGAACTTGTTTGTTCTTAAGAATATCTGCGAAAGATATAGCATTGTTGTCCAATTTAGGAGCAATGGCTCCAATAACTTCGACGTTATCCCGCTTTAAGAGATTCCAATAAGATTCATCATTAAAGGTCACTGATTTAGGTAAGCCCTTAAATGCTGGATGTTCATTTTTAAGATACAAAGGATGACTCTTATCAAACTTACCCCAATGAGAGTGTTTATTACCTTGCCAGGAACATCCAATACACCCTACTAACTTATTTGCACGATCAATTGGACGCATAATGCAAGACTCATGAATTGAAACAACACTACCTCCTTGATCAACAAATTTTTGATACATCGAAAATTGCTTATCTGTTAAATCTGGAAGATGCAAAAATTGAATCATTAGATCAGCTCGATCGAACTGCTCTTGAGTTGGAAACAGGTATGCCTCTTCCACAGTGACTCTTGGGACTGTCTTTAGCATTGGAACAAATAATTCCTTTATTCGAACATAGTCATGTTCACCACCTCCATGATCTTCAGGTCCATATAGCCAAAGAATTCGAATATCACGACTCAGTTTGGTATCTTTAAATTGACCAGTTAGCTTTATTATTTCCTGTTTAGGAATTAGTTCATTTGGTTTCGGAATTGTTCGACTTCCACGATCAGCTGCAACCAATAAGCCAACTGTTCCCATTAATGAAATTAAGAGTGATTTTTTCATGGTATATGATAATTATTAATCCTAGCTCAGCATCAATATACAGGGAAGATATAAAATATTATACTACTGTAATTAAGAGTTAGGATTAATCTCTAATAAGATCAACTTTATCCAAATAAAGAATCTGTTGTTTCGAGCCAACATCAAATTCAAGTCGTACATCCATTACAGTTTCAGCATTGTGAGTGTAAAGCCTCGTATAAAACTGAGGATTTTTCCCAACATCTATCCATTCTCCATCGGCTTCAGCGCTATCATAAATTGATTTCATGTCTTCAACATTCTTAAGACTGATCTTGATTCGCCCTTCTCCACCTTCACATGCGGCTATAAAAGAAATTTTGTAAGTTTGACCTTTAATTAGATGTATTAATGTTCTGCCAGGCACACCATTGTATCCATTCTTATCTTTATATGTCTGGAGGTATAATTGCCCTTCGGAATCAACAGGCACATTCAATTTAAGCATACTGATTCCACTAAAAGCTTTCTTTCCATAAATATATTCCCTTGAAATCTTCTCGGAAGTCAGCCGCCATGCATAATCTGGCTTAAAAAATTCACCATTAATAACCTGAGATATTTTTGGACACGCTCCGGCTTTCACTCCAGTAAGCTTGTTCAAAACAGTCTTGTTCCATCCTGTCTCAGAATTAAAAATACCGAATACTCTCTGGTTGTTTTGTATACCCGTGTACCACATACTACCAATGTTATGAGCTTCAAAAAGGTCAATATGGTGATCCAACCATTTGTTCAAATCTTGATTAGAGCGTTTTGGAAATAACCAGCATCCCCATTCGGTAGTAACAACTGGAATATCTACACCAATTCTTTTTTTCCAATTTACAGCATGGATTATTTCCTTTGTGATCGGATCTTTCCATTTCGATTCATCGTTTCCAAGTTCCATAGTCCACATGGAAAAATTAAGACCATCCCTGTGTCTTGGACTGTAAAAATGGATTGCTACACCTGTATTAATATCATCATAAAATTTGTCGCCATCTTCAAATTGATATGTCAGGTATTTTTCAGTCACAAAAGGGTATAAAAATTCTGAATCATTATGGCCTGGCGCTCCAATTAAAATTGGACGATCAG
>JACETS010000170.1 GCA_013911195.1 Verrucomicrobiales bacterium
ACCCTAAGGATTTCGGCCTGCCAGATGAAGAAGCTGGTGCCACATGGTCTTCAACTTTATCCAATGCAATGGATCTAGCGCGGGGTATCGACCGGACCGTGAAGCCAGTGAATGGTCAATGGATCTATCCCGAAAACGCTTGGTATACGTACAACGCGACTTCATGTGGTTGGGGGTGTCAGATTGATGAGTACTTGTGGCATATCTGGGCAACGAATATCGGTTATAATGAGATGCTCACAAGGCAACCTGATGGCCCCAAAGAGGAGGCTAGACCACGTGGTTGGTGCGAGAACCTTAGTCGAGAATGGAAGCCATGTACTAGGGAGGAGCTAAAAGAGATGGACCTCCCTGCTTATCAACTAATCAATAAAAAAGACTATAGAATACCGACTAAAATACCCTTTGGAGAGTATGGTAATAACCGAGTTGAATATCACGGTTACGAAATTGATGTCCGATCCAACAATAGTCATTATTTCACTATCAACCGAAACTCAAATATAAGCCTAACTTTAAAGCGTGGAAATACCTATTACTTTGATCAATCATTGAAAGCTAATACTGGATATGATCTCAGGTTTTCTACTGTCCAGGATGGTACTCATGGTGGAGGAAAAGAATATCAAAAAGGAGTGAAGTTCAAAGGGGTTCCTGGAAACCGAGGTTCCTATGTCAAGATTACAGTGGCCAATGATGCGCCTGATAAACTTTATCTTTATAGTAAAAGCCAACATGGCATGGCTAGTAAGATTGCTCTTATTGTTGAAGATTAATTTGAGAGATATTAATTAAATAGGCATCAGCTGAACGCGGGAAGGATATATTCATAACTGCATCAATAATAAGTATCTATGTGACGCGCCCTGTGGCTTCATCGCGGTGCCCTCCTAATTTAAAAACGTTTTAAAGGTTCCAAATGATGGCAGATATCACACCGATGGTATTCCAAAGATCTTCTTTTTCCAAAGTACATAATTGCAGTCAGTAAATACAATAACATAACAACAAGTGCTTACGGTTAAAATGAGATTAGAGTGATTGAGGTCTATTCAAATAAAAGTCCCCAAATCAACGAGGGCAATAACCAAAAAATTAATTTAATTAATCCGATAAATGCTCTTAAAGGTAGCGCGATAAGTAGGCTCGGAATCTTTCCCCACCATGGGAGATTTTTAAACTCTTCCCAATTCATTCCAAATAGAAATTCAAACATTGGTTAAAATTTACTAACAAAAGTATAAATTGCAATAATGCTAAATTACCGTCTCGGATTTGGATCTTTATGAGATTAGATAAGATTTTTCCTCAATATTATGTATGTTGAATTTGGAATTTTTTCTTATGCTTGATCTCCTTAATAAATATATAATATTCCCAATATTGCTGTCTTCTCACTGCAATCTTAGCTTTTAATTTTACGACTGATTCATCGGCTCTTCCGAGAATTAATGAAATTATGTCAAACAATGATTCCACTCTTTCAGATTCTGATGGTGATTTCCTAATCCTTGTTTGGGTAGAAACTCGAATATGCAAAAGGCTGATTTATTGGTTGTCATAAACTTTATAGGTTTTAAAAATCTTAAGAAATTGTCAGATGTTTTAATTGGATAAAAATTTGTTCTTCAAACATCTTAAAAATCTTTAAAGTATTTCGTAATAAGTTGAGTCACAAAAAAACAGACTGGGGTGGAATAATGATAACGACTTTAATTATCTTTTTCTTTATAATTTTAATTGTCTGTATGATTTGGTTTTTTATTTAATGAGAATCCAATAGCCAATAAACAAGAACATTGTTTATTACCTAATCGTAACAATGCTGGCTTAACTGTAACAAAAATCTAGGGGAAGCTTATAATTTAAGCGTTCAATATAGATAGGTGAATAATCATCGCCTAATTATCTTTACAGTTATTTTATATCTCACTGGCTTTGGATCAATCAATGTTGGTGCTGAGATAATCGCTTTTTGGAGTTTTAATAACGGATTTGATGTTAAAAATGGAGCTTCTCAAATTGTACACAACTCTGATGTGGGTAATGCGGTATTATATCAACAAAGAGCAGATACTGATGGGAATGGGAAATCTGGAAATTCTTATACTTTGGAAGGTGAATCTATTCCGCCTGGTAAAGCGATGGCTTGGGATGATGTCGCCAAGTCCGGTGATAATGATGCTGAGTTTTTCATAACGGTTTCAACTAAAGGGTATTCAAATATCAAAATATCAATGGATATCGGAGGGAATTCTGATGATGGTATTGTCAGTTTCGACATGAAATATTCCTTTGATCCTTTGCAGGATGCGGTAATTGAAGATGTTGATGGGATTATTAAAGATTTCAATAATGGCATATCTATTGATCATCTAAACGATTGGCCGGCAAATCCTCTACCAGGATATCGTAGGAAAGTTCTTGATTTTAAGGGTGGTAAAATTCCATTAATTCCAGACCAAGCAGACCCTTTAGAATTGTTGGCTATTGAAGACAAGGAGCTTGTTGTAATCAGATTTGATGATTGGGAAGATAATGACGCTCTAAGAATTGATAATGTTTTAATTGAAGGAACGAACACTTCTTTGCCCTTGATTCCTATTGAGGTTCAAAATGAATCTCAAAATGGCAAACAAATCATTACTTTAAAATGGCCTTCGAAAGTTGGACATAATTATAAGGTCTCAAATAGTGAGAATTTAAATGTGTGGAATGATGACGTTCTTTCTATTGATGGGAGTAGTTCGTTGGTTGGTACTGGAGAATTGTTAACGCTAAGTTTTGAAAGTATTCAGAGGATAAACTATTTCAAAATTCAGGAGTATGTCCAAGAGAGTGAATAGTCTTATTGTTATTTTATCTGAATCTCAAAATTAACAATTCTGTCCGAACCGTCACCTACATCACATAAATGAAACACTAATTATCATGAAAAATGTATGAAAATGTAATTTAATTAAGTATTCCTTAATTTTAATGACTCCTAAAAGTCTTAAATTATATGAGAATCACGATTATTACAGATACCTTTTACCCAGAATTAAATGGGGTTTCGATGAGCTTATTAAGGCTTGCTGAAGGTCTGGTACAGCTTGGTCATAATGTGGAAGTGATTAGACCAAAATGTGGAAAAATTGTTAATAAATACAACTCAGGTCTTAAAGAAATAACAGTTGCTGGCTTGCCTCTATTTGGATATCCTGGTCTAAGAGTCGGGTTGCCAAGAAAACGCGGTTTGACTAAAATTTGGAATGAACAGAAACCCGATGTCATTTATGTCGCAACAGAGGGGCTGTTGGGACAATCTGCAATTTCTGCCGCCAGAAAACTTTCCATTCCATGTGTGTCTGGATACCATACTCATTTCGTTCACTATCTAGACCATTACAAACTTCCTTTAATGAAGAGGTTTGCTCTCGCTTACCTTAAAAGGTTACATAACAGAACATCTTTGACATTAGCTCCTACGGAAAGTTTGGCTAATGAGTTATACGAAAAAGGGTTTGGTAAAACAGCTTCATTAGGTAGAGGAATTGATACTGATCTTTTTAATCCGAATAAGCGATCTGACCAAATTAGGCAGGGTTGGGGGGTAAAAGACGATGATCCAGTTGCGATATATGTAGGGCGTGTTGCAGCAGAAAAAAACATCGCTTTGGCCTTATCTAACTTAAGGCATTTTCAGAAAATACATAAAAATCTAAAAATTGTTGTCGTTGGTGACGGGCCTGTAAAAAAAGAATTAGAATCTCTATATCCTGAAGTTATTTGGGAAGGTAGCAGGAGAGGAGAAGAGCTGGCCGCGATGTATGCCTCTGCCGACATGTTTGTTTTTCCCAGCGAATCTGAAACCTATGGTAATGTTATTGCAGAGGCAATGTCTAGTGGTCTCGTTTCAGTTTGCTACGATTTAGCAGCGGCCAAAGAACTAATCATTGATGAAGTTAGTGGATTTGTTGCTAAACCCGATAGTGCAATTTCATTTAGGGGCGCTATTCGGCAGGCGCTATCCAAACAGCATTATTGGCCAGCGATGGGAAAAATTGCGAGAGATGAGGTTCGTGGCAGAGATTGGGAAACCGTGATTAAAGAGTTTGAGCATTATTTATCTGAAATTAGCAATAAAGGTAAATCCAATTTATTCAATGAAGAACGATATGCAGGCACTTTGCATGTTGCATAAGATAATTTATGAAAAGGGAGCTACTAAAATATAAGACAATATTTATTTCTGATGTCCATTTGGGGTCGGCAGATTGTAAAATTGACCAGATAAATTATCTACTCAGGAATACGACCTGTGAGAAGCTTGTGCTTAATGGTGATATTATAGACGCATGGGCTCTAAAGAGAGGGGGGAAGTGGTTAAGAAGTCATACTCTTTTCTTTAGATTTATTTTAAAGAAAGCTGAAAAATATAAAACAGATGTGATCTATCTTCGTGGAAATCATGATGATTTCTTATGGCGGGTTTTGCCTTTCGAGTTTGATAGGATTAAACTAGTAAATGAACACATTCATGAATCGCCTCACGGTAAATATATTTGTGTTCATGGGGACGGCTTTGATGCTGTGACAACAAATCACAAATGGCTAGCTGTTATTGGAGACTTTGGATATGTTCAACTGCTGCGATTAAATAGATTATACAATTGGGTGAGGAAGCTTAGAGGAAAGCCTTATTTTTCTCTAAGTAAAGCGATTAAGGCAAAAGTGAAATCAGCTGTAAGCTTTGTTGGTAATTATGAAGATCAACTACAAAAATTTGCAAAAAAGAATAACTGCGAAGGTATTATTTGTGGTCATATCCATACAGCGGCAGATAAGAAAATTGGTGATACCCATTATTTAAATAGCGGAGACTGGGTCGAGAGCTTGACTGCAATAGTAGAAACTACTGACAGAGAATTTAAATTGATCAACTTCGAGGAGTTAAAAGAAGAGGTTACAAGGATGCGTTTGGAAAATGCTCGCAAATATGCCGTCGAGAGAAAACGAAGAGAATATAATTCCTCACTCGAAGTGAATGCTGTTTAATTTGTGAGAGCTTATTATCAAAATATCGTTAGGTTTAAACTTGATATTAAGTCCATTTAGTTAGTCAACGGGAGTGGGATTCAATCTGTCTTTATCTAGTTATGCAAGGTAAAGCGCTTGTCTGATAATTACGAAGTCCACTGTCGACTTCCTGTAATGCAATCAAATCAGGTTTAACTGATAAAATAACGTTGGCGATGCGAGCTAGATTGAGTTTTCTATCGCCCCCTCGAGCATGATGGATGTTGTAGCTTAACACCTTTAAACGGAACGGCTTTTCTTTCTCAGGTAGGGTTACCTGATTTTTGATAGGTCTGATTTTAGTTGAGCCTTTAACAGAAGGTTTGCTGTTGATGTCATCTGCAAAAGTGCTATTTGCAGTCAGAGAAAAAATATACAGCAAAAATAATAAGCTCTTTCATTTTTCCTTTTTAGTTAACTCCAAATTTATCGATAGATGCCTGCTGAAAGGCCTTTCTTATTTCTGATCCATCACTATTTTTTAAGCCCTCGCGTTGAAACATTAAAATCATAATTCTATTGGATTTTGGGTCAGCCCAACTTTGGGTTCCGTAGACACCGCCATGCCCGAAGGAC
>JACETS010000171.1 GCA_013911195.1 Verrucomicrobiales bacterium
ATAAAGCATTCTAATATAAGTTGGACTCCAAAAAACCATGACAATCGGTCATATGGTTTTCAAAGCGCTGACTTCGGTCTCTACAAATCTAGAAATACTATGTCCGTTAGAGTCGGTAAAATTGCAGGTATTGAAAATATAAAAATGACCGCAGAAAAAGTAGGACTAAAAATATTAGATTCAAACCCTCAAATATTTCTAGGTAATATAGAATCAGACCTTAGAACTATTACTAGTGCTTATACTGTTTTTCCTAATTACGGCAGGAGAGCACCTCCATTTACAATACTTTCAATTCAAAATAGTACTGGGGAAACCTTTTATCGTTCGGCAGCGCAAACCTATCAGGCCGTACCAACTAATGCCTCAGTAATAACTTGTATGGCACTAGAAAAAGTAATGTCTAAGGAAGGCACTGGAGCAAGAGCAAGAACTTTGGGTTATACCAAGCAAGCAGGAGGAAAAACAGGCACGACTAATGACTCGAAAGATACATGGTTCATAGGCTTCTCGAGCAAAGTGACTTGTGGTATTTGGGTTGGATTTGATAAGCCCAAAACTATTCATAGTAATGCATATGGAAGCAATATCGCATTGCCAATTTGGACGGCTATCATGAAAGAATGTGAAAAACTTGGATACTCAGGGGGACAATTTATTCCTCCAGTCCCAATGGCTGAATTCAATCTTTGTCGTACAACTGGCAAAATAGCATCCTCAGAGTGTGTACAAAACCAAAATCACTATCTTGATAAAATACCTTATGACTCAAAACCAAAACTCCATTGTCTAGGGCATAGGCATTTAATACTTGGGAAAAATCCAGAAAAAAAACAGAAAGGATTAAAAGTACTAAAAAGACTTTTTCAACCCAACTAGTTAGGCACGGAATTCATGATATCATTCACAGCCACGTTGACATCATCTGCACGCATAAGACTCTCACCCACCAAAACAGCATCAGCTCCCCAACCGGCAACTAGCGCAGCATCTTCTGGAGTTTTAATGCCACTCTCACTTATAAAATAAATATCTTCTGGAACCTCTTCACTGATCTTTTCAGTATTTTTAAGATCAACTTCAAATGTTTTTAAGTTTCGATTATTTACCCCTATAATTTGGACATCTGTCTCTAGAGCCCTCTCCAACTCTCTGAGATCGTGTACCTCCATGAGAACTTCAAGTTGATAGGTAAAAGCACAATCAAGCAATCTTTTAAGATCGTCCTGATCTAAAGCAGCGACAATTAAAAGAATAGCATCAGCACCTGCAACCGAAGCTTCGTAAATTTGAGCCTCATCAATAATAAAATCTTTCCTTAGAACAGGCACCTCAACCTCCTGTCTGATTTTCACAAGATAATCGAGCCTTCCACTAAAGTATTTTTCATCCGTTAAAACAGAAATAGCACTGGCTCCCGCTGAAGCATATTTTTTTGCCTGCATTACAGGATCAAAATCTTCGGCAATAATTCCTGCAGAAGGAGAAGCTTTTTTGACTTCTGCTATCAAACCTAACTTTTCACCACCTAAATCAATGGCTGATGCAAGAGAGCGAAATTCATTTCTCTCGAGTGCTGCATAACGCAATTTATCCGCTCTAAGTAATAGAGGTTCTATTTCTTTTTTCTTATGGGCTATGATTTCAGCTAACTTATCAGACATAAGGTTTGTGGTTTAAATCATAGTCTCTTTGGTCACAACTTCAAATTAAGCATTCAGAACATCTTTGAATAAGTTTTTACTCGCAGATAAGAATAATTTCTTTCATGATTAAAAGATGTCTAAAATAAGTCGATCTCGAAGAAAATTCCTAAAAACCTCATCAGCCTTTGCGAGCGCACCATTAGTTTTACCAAATTTGATTTCATCAGCTTCACCAAATGGCAAACTGAATCATGCTGTTATCGGGTCTGATGGTCAGGGTTGGAGTGATTTAAATAATATTTCATCACATCCAAATGTGCATATTACTGCAATCTGTGATGTTGATACCTCTAGGATGGCAAAAGCTGCTGCTAAATTTCCAGATGCCCGAAAATATCAGGATTGGCGAGAATTATTAGACGCCGAGGGTGATAAAATCGATTCTGTTCAGGTGGCCATTCCAGATCATATGCATGCAAGTGTATCTATCGCGGCTATGAAAAAAAACAAACATGTTTACTGTGAAAAACCATTAGCTCATGAAATAGCTGAGGCCAGAGCCATGGGAAACTGGGCAAAGAAAAGTGGAGTCATTACTCAGATGGGTAATCAAATTCAATCAAGCATTGAATATCGTTCAGCGGTCGTTCTTTTACAAAATGGCGTAATTGGAAAAATCAAAGAAGTTCATGCTTGGTCAGGCGCATCATTTCCAGGTAATGGAAGACCAGCCGGAGCGGATCCTATTCCTAAGAACCTTGATTGGGATAAATGGGTTGGGGTCGCTCCCGAAAGACCCTACAAGGGTGGAATATATCACCCATTTAATTGGAGAGGATGGCAAGATTTTGGCACTGGTCCGATCGGTGATTTCATGTGTCATATTATGGATTCACCTTTTAAAGCATTGGAACTCACCGCACCGACGAGCGTGATTGCAACTGGTGTACCTGAAAGGTGGGCCAATGACGAGGCCATTCATTCGGAAAATTGGCCTGAATGGGCCACCTATGAATATGTTTTTCCAGGCACTAAATGGACAACTGAAAAGGCTGTAAAAGTTTATTGGTATGATGGAGGTAAGAAACCACCTAGAAAAATTGCCGGATTCGAAAAAGATGAAAGGCAACTTCCGGGTAGTGGTAGTTTATTTATTGGAGAAACAGGTAATTTACTTCTTCCGCATGTGGGAGGTCCACAATTAGTTCCTTATTCAAAAAATAAAGGCCTTCAAAGACCTAAGCTTAAGGGAAGAAGCCACTATCATTCTTTCGTAGATGCTTGCTTAGGAAAAGATGCGACAACTTCAAACTTCGGATTTGCCGTCCCGCTTACAGAAACGACACTCCTTGGAAACGTCGCTAATCGTTTTCACGGTAAAAAATTAGAATGGGACCATGAAAAAATGACTATATCCAACAATTCTGAAGCCAATTCGCTTGTTAAAAGAATTCCAAGAAATTTTGCTTAGAAAGGTAAAATATATCTAATACTTAACTATTTTATCGTCTATCAAATCGACATTTTGCAAAATAGTGTCTCAATGGGGACAAAAACTTCTTGAAGACCATTTTTTGAGAGTTAAAATCCATATCCGCACATGGAAAAGCGGGTGTAGCTCAGGGGTAGAGCGCAACCTTGCCAAGGTTGAAGTCGTGAGTTCGAATCTCATCACCCGCTCCATTTCCATGAATGTTAAATTTTTAATCGTCTGACCGAATGCAATTCGGAACATTTCATCAATGTTAGTTTGGTCAAAGATTATCGCCTCTGATCAGGAAAATTATTATGAGGACCGCTTCTTGGGCATGGGTCAAACGAATGCAGTCATTAAACAGCTGTCTTTCTCAAAGAGGTTACGCGTTGAGGTCTTTCTTGATAATCAGAAAGAAGCTAATCACCTGATTGATGAGTTTGGAGGTAAGATAAACAAGTTGGAAAATATCGATTGGGCTAAAAAAAATTCTATCTCTAATAGACCCTTAATAAAGATTAGAGATCAAATACTTGTTTCGGACAATTCAAATCCCACCCACTTAAAAGATATCAAAAATAAATACCCCAACAAAAAAATTATAGCCATACCAGCAGCTCTTGCCTTTGGCACTGGTGATCATGCAACAACCTCGACATGTTTACGTATGGTTGTTGATATCTCAAAGAAGTACAAAAAGGAAAAAAGAAATTGGTCTTTATTTGATATTGGTTTGGGCACAGGAATTTTGGCTATATCAGCTAGGCTTATGGGAGCTTATGAAGTGGAAGGATTTGATTTTGATCCTAATGCTATAACTATTGCGAAACGGAATATAAAAATTAATTCAATTGATAATATTAGTGTTTACGAAAAGGATCTTTTCGATTGGTTTCCTAGTGAGGATAAAACTTGGGATGTCATCACAGCTAATATTTTTGCCAATGTTCTTAATCCTAATTTAAATAAAATATGGAACTCAGTCGCCGCTAATGGTCATCTTCTACTTTCAGGCGTTTTGAAAGAACATCATGAAAGTGTTATTAAAACTTCAAATGAAAATGGAATGCCTGAGCCCAACATACATCTCAAAGGCAAATGGGTAAGTTTCCATTATAAAAAAGACTCATAAATTTCATATCGATCTAAACTCATAACGATAATGCTACGACCAAGAAAAAAATATACAGTTTACGACCTACAAAAATTAAAGGGTAAAAGATGCCTGACACACATCCACGTAAAATCACCTGAAGAAGCACAAGCCGCAGAATTGGCAGGGGTCGACCTCATGAGCTGCAGTTTCGATTCTCAAGAAGCGCAGCTCCGTTTACCAAGGATTATCGAGGCTGCTCCAAGCAGTTTTATTTCCGTTGCAACACCCCATGGTTTAGCAAGCAGTGAAGAAGCAATCAGAGTGGCATTTAAAGCACTAGAAATAGGAGCGAGCTCTGTTTATTGCTCAGCGAGTCCAAATATTATAGAGAAGATGGCCAATGAAAAAATACCAGTCGTTGGTCACCTAGGAATGATTCCTCGACACGTAACCTGGACTAATTATCGTGCCATTGGTAAAACTAAGGAAGAGGCCCTAAAGCTCTATAATCAAATGAAAGATTTAGAAAATGCTGGGGCCTATGCAGCTGAGATCGAGGTCGTTCCTCATCAATTAGCATCATTTCTTTCCTCTAAAACATCAATGATTCTAATGTCTTTGGGCTCAGGCCAAGGCTGTGACACTCAGTTCCTTTTTTCAGATGATATTCTTGGAGATTACGAGGAGAGGATTCCACGGCACGCCAAAGCTTATCGAGATTTTTTAAGTGAATTAAATAAATTACAGGAGGAGCGCATCAATGCGTTTAAAGAATACATCAAAGATGTGGAGGACAAAAAATTTCCATCTCCTGATAACTTAATTAGTATGGATGAAAATCTTTTGGAGGAGTCGATTAAAGAAATTGAATCTATGAATTAAATGAATTTCTTACTCATAATTTATCCCATTCTATTCTTTTGCTACTAAGCCTCTAATTCTATAATTATCGCCAAAAGCCTTTAACGAAATCTCAGATAAACTTTTAGAGGCATTTAATGCGGCATCAGCCAATGGTTTACAATTTTCTCCACAGATGATTGGAGCATAATATAAACATAATTCATCAACCAGTTCTCGCTTGAAAGCATCCCCTATGAGCCTGCCTCCACCTTCAATCATAACGCTATTACATTGATGTCTTTTAGCCAAATCCTTGAGAACAGCCTTCAGTGATTTATTGGAATAAATTAAAGTATTATCCTTAAATTGATCAGTAAATATTTTTGAAGCCTTGGACAATTTACTCTTTCTAGTGAGCACAACTCTTTTCGGCTGTTTTTTTCTTTTCTTTAATAACTTTGTTTCACGAATCGTAAGACTAGGGTCATCCTTTTTTAAAGTACCAGCTCCAACAATAATAGCATCAACCTCCGCCCTTAATCGTTGAACATCTTTGAGCGATTGAT
>JACETS010000172.1 GCA_013911195.1 Verrucomicrobiales bacterium
GCCTAAGTCCGCCCATCATTCCATGATATGCAACATCAGCAGTATTTGGAATAAAACTGAAAACCGTATCACTAAAGTTGTGATCAATCGATTTAAGAATTGGATCAGCCAACAATCTTCCCAACTCTTTTCTTTCTTTATAAATCTCGGGATCATTACCCCTGGAAAAGTATATTCTCTCAAATGAACATGGAGTTTTAGGTTTTTCATCGGCAAACCTTTCGACCGTCACTTCTCCAGTATTTTTAATTGAAACGACATGCCCAGCAGGGACCTCTGAGACTTCCTCTTTTTCGAGTTCGAAAACGGTCATCAATGGCACCCTTTCTGAGGCAAACCCAACAAAGTCTTCATTCTCAAAATAAAATGCAGGCCTAATACCATTAGGGTCACGCATAACAAAAGCATCCCCGTTTCCAACTGCTCCGGCAATAGCATATCCACCGTCCCAAATTTTCGAGGCCTTCCTCAATAGTCTGGGCATATGAAGCCTTTCACTTATCAAGCCAGGAATCTCAGTTCCTGGAACCTTATTAACCTTTGATCTTCGGTAGATATTTTGATGGGCTTGATCTAAGAAGAATCCAATCTCTTCGAGGACTGTCTGAGTGTCAGTACCAAAAACAGGATGCTGACCACGCTCAACGAGCTTCCTGTTGAGCTCAGGAGCATTAGCCATATTAAAATTACCTAACACCATTAGACTACGCGTTTCCCAATTGCTTCTTCTAAGAAAAGGATGACATGAACCCTCTTCGAACTCACCAGAAGTCCCATATCGTAAATGCCCCATTAAAACCTCACCCCCAAAATCGAAATATCGACTTACGTTTGTCGGGTCCTCTGGATCTATATCCCTTCTCTTGCAGGCTAGATGGTATCGATCCATTAGTTGTTTAAAAACTACAGTCAATGAATCTCTTGAAGCCGACCTCTCCCTGAAAATATAGGGATCACCCAATTCCATATTTAACTTAACACAACCAACCCCTATCCCATCATGCCCTCTATTATGTTGTTTCTCCATAAGAAGAAACAGTTTGTTAAAACCATATAAAGCAGTGCCGTATTTATCATGATAATAAGGAAGTGGCTTCTTCAAGCGAACAACCGCAATACCACACTCGTGCTTTAAAAAGTCTCCCATTTATCCAAGTTGGACAGTTAAATTATCATTACTAACTTCTCCAAGTTTTACCGATCCATTATATGATTTCAAAGTAGAATCAACATCATTTGGATCTAAAACGCTCACCCAACCAATTCCCATATTGAACGTTGAAAAAGCTTCATTTATCTCTACGTGCGAGAGAATTTTTTGAACTGAACCCAATGCCCATTCGGGTACTTTCAATTCACCCCCTAAGTCACCAAGAATTCTTTCAAGATTTTCGGGTAAACCACCTCCGGTAATATGAGCCATCGCTTTTGGTTTAATCCCCATATCTCTATATCCTGATAATACATCATGGTATAATCTTGTCGGAGCCAACAAAGAAACGACGTCTTCATCATTAAATTCATCAGGATATTGCGATAGAATTTTTCTCACCAAACTCCATCCATTTGCATGTATACCATCTGAGGGATAACCAATAAAAACATCTCCTTCAGCGATGCTTGTGGGATCAACAACATCTGATTTTTCTGCAGCACCAATTCCGAAACCTGAAAGCTCGATCATATCATCACCCACCAACCCTGGCATTTCAGCCGTTTCGCCTCCAGCAAGAATACAGTCGCAGGCCTCACACCAATCAACAATACCTGAAATAACTCTCGATATCTGAGACTTATCCAATTTGCCGACGCCCACATAATCCAAAAACATAATAGGATCGGCTCCCGTTGTAATAATGTCATTAATTGACATAGCCACTAAATCCTTTCCAGCAATTTCAAGAAGATCGTGCTCAAGAAGTAATTCAAGTTTTGTTCCAACCCCATCGCATCCCGTAAAAATAACAGGCTCTTTATATCCGCTTAAATCAAATCCTGCAGCAAACAATCCAAAGGCTCCAAAAAGTTTACGATTTTTTTCTGTTCTTTGTCTTAGCTCTCCGATATCCCCTACTAATTCAGCAGCTGCATGAATATCAACTCCCGCTTCCTTGTATGTAATTTGTTCAGCCATTGTAGTTATATTATGATCACTCTTTTATAATTGTGTTATAAATTGACTTAAAAATCATATAACCGGCTCCCCATCCACTATTATCGCCCTGCCAATTTGGATCATAATGATGTGAATTCCATAAGAATCTCTCTGGGTGAGGCATCAGCCCCAGAACACGGCCAGACTGATCGGTCAATCCTGCTATTTGAGATGAGGATCCGTTGACGTCGTCTTCATAAAGCAAGGCAGCCAAACCATTTTCAACATAAGACTCAGCCGCTCCATCCGGTGCAACAAACCGACCCTCAGCGTGCGCTATTGGCAATTCAAAAGTCTCCGGGAGCCCATCAAGAAAAGCGTTTTGATCGTTATTCTTTTTGAGATGAACCCACTTACAAATAAATCGGCCTGAAGTGTTATCAATTAGACTTCCTTCAGGGAGAAGCCCCAGTTTTGTAAGAATTTGAAAGCCATTACATATTCCCAGCATATAGCCGCCATCATCTCTGAAACGCGTTAAGGCATCCCCTACTTTTCTTTGAGTCTCAAGCTGAGCAAGGCGTCCAGCCATTACATAATCTCCATAACTAAAACCACCACTCAAAACAACAAGCTTTACAGAATCCAGACTTTCTTTTTTGAAAGCCGCAATAGGAAGAATAGTTGTCGAAAAACCAGATGCTTCCAGAGCTCTGGCGGTTTCAAAATCACAATTAGTTCCTGGGAACTTTAATAATAAGGCGTTAGGACGTTCTTCCATTTTTCTTTAAGGGTTGAAATTCCAACTTCCAGTACATTTTCAGATCCCACATTAATCAATATGTTTTGATGCTCCGTCGTTACTTTTCCAATAACAGAATAATCAGAACCCTCAAAAATCTGCTCTAATTGATTTAGGCTATCAGGTTCACATTCGATAAGTATTCGTGAAGGGGTTTCAGCAAACAAACATTCTGCATTGCTCACTTCCCCCTTTGTTGGAAGCTGACCAAGATCAATAGTAACTCCGCCAACTTCCGAGAAGGCCATCTCTGCAATCGCAACACCTAAACCTCCTTCGGAAATATCGTGAGCAGACAAAATCAACCCCTCACTAACGGCCTTATGAAATTTCTTATAATCGTTCAATGCTGACTCAAAATTTGCATGAGGTACTTCTTCTTTGGTCTTTTCCTTAATCCTAGCAAAAACACTTCCTCCCATTTTAGAATCAGTAGCACCAAGAATCAAAATGACGGAGTTGTTATTTCTAATGGAGGCACCTGTCACATGAGAAGGATCCTCAATCACTCCCATTCCACTTATTAAACACGTCGTTGGAATTGATACAGGGCCTTGGTCTGTTTCAAAATAATTATAAAACGAATCTTTACCTGAAACAAATGGAGCACTGTAAGCTTCAGCTGCCTCTGCAATTCCTTTACAAGTTTCAACAAGCATCCCAAGCTCATTAGAATCATCAGGATTACCCACACAAAAATTATCAAGCAAAGCAATTTTTTCTGGATTGGCTCCAGAAGCGATTAGAGATCGAAAGCATTCATCAACTGTAGCCTTGCCCATCGCCAACGGATCAGTCTTACCCCATTCAGGCAACAACGATAACCCGATAGACATTAACTTATCACTACCATCAATTCGAACAACTGATGAGTCCTGGGGTGCATCTCCTGATTTACCTGCCAATGGTTTCAGAACGGTGTTACCCTGAACTTCGTGATCATACTCTCTAATAATTGGCTCACGTGAACCAATAGCAAAATCACCAAGCACATTGAGAAGATCATTTCCCAGATCTGTTTGAGACCATTCATACTTTTGGATCTCTTCTCTCTCAAAAGATGATTTCAATTGACGAATTGGGGCATCATGTAATCTAGAATTATCTAACTCACAAACCATCTCTCCATTGTGCCAAACTTTAAGAATTCCGGAGTCATCGGAATCACCAATCTCAGTAAGCTCCGTTTCATAAATATCTGCCAATTCTTTTAACCTTGGCAAAAACTCCTCTTTAACGGCCAATACCATTCTCTCCTGACTTTCAGACAAGAATATTTCCCAACTTGTCATTCCAGGTTCTTTCAAAGGCGCTCTTTCAAGATAGAGATTTCCACCGACCTCGCTAAGCATCTCTCCAGCGGCGCTTGAAAATCCACCAGCACCACAATCGGTAATAAATTCAATAAGATTTTCTTTCCTCGCTTCTATAACAAAATCAGCAGCCTTTTTCTCCTCAATCGGATTGCCAATTTGTACGGCTTGCTGATCCTCTTCATGACTATCGGTGTCCAAAGCCATTGATGAAAAAGTTGCCCCCTTTAAACCATCTCTACCAGTGCGCCCTCCAACAGCAATCACTCTCAAGTCCGGAGACATTTCTTTATCGATATCAGAAATCGGGATAATTCCTGCAGTACCACAAAAGACGAGCGGGTTATAAATGTAAGAAGGGTCAAATTGAATGGCTCCAGTGATTGTAGGTATTCCCATGCGGTTCCCATAATCTCTAACCCCCCGAACTACTCCTCTCATTATGCCCAAAGGGTGAATCACATCATTAGCATCAATACTCTGAGCTTCTGTATTAGGGGGGCCAAAACAAAAAATGTCACAACTTGCAATCGGCTTGGCTCCTTTTCCGGCGCCTAAAATATCTCTAATAACTCCACCTAAACCTGTATTTGCGCCGGCATATGGCTCTATTGCAGATGGATGATTATGCGTTTCGAGCTTTAAACATATGGCTTGCTCATCATCCAACTTTATAAAGCCCGCATTATCTACAAAGCATCCTAATACGAACCCTGGCTTCTTTTCCATTATCCTCTCAGTGACTGCCTTGATGAACGTCTTAAAAAGGCTATCTATTACTTCATCACCTTGTGGACCGGAGTGTTCAATTCTTGCACCGAAAATTCTATGCTTGCAATGCTCACTCCATGTCTGAGCAATACACTCTAGCTCAACATCAGTTGGCTCTCTACGCATCGCAGAAGCGTAGTATAACTGAATCTCTATCATGTCATCGACGGATAAAGACAGCTTCATCTTTTCACTCAAATTGAGCAAGCCATCAGGATCTAAATCCCTAATAGGGATTTCATAAAAACTTTTTTTATCTTCTTGATTAGGCAACTTTTCTTCCATTGGAATCAATCACGCTCCAAACGTGTATAGCGGGGTTACATACATCTCGAACAAACGGTTCAGAACTAATTTCAAGCTCAGAGAAAATATAAACTCTTTGCAATAATTCTAGGGACAAGAGCTTAAAATTATTACCATCATCACCTTTTTGACTTGAAAGAATTGCCTCTTTTTCAAGATCCAGCGCTCCTGGCTTCATGCCATAATCAATATAAAATTGATATTCATTAAAGTAAGAATCTTGATCAAATGAAACTTCATCAGCATATTGG
>JACETS010000173.1 GCA_013911195.1 Verrucomicrobiales bacterium
ATTATAAAGTGGAGTAGATTTTTTTTTTTGATATCCTCTCATTATTAATCAATAACAATGAGAGATTTGAAACTAGTCCTTTTATTAATTTTCACAATTCCACTAATTTCAAAGGCTCTTTCGGAATCAAGACCAAATATCGTAATTATTTTCACAGACGATCAAGGTTATGGAGATTTGGGTTGCTACGGTAACAAAAAAAATAAGACACCAAGGCTTGATCAACTCGCCAAGGAAGGAATTAAGTTTACTTCTTTTTACTCTCAAACCGTCTGCGGCCCCTCAAGATCTGCTCTTCTAACCGGAAGACAACCTTTTAGAAGCGGTGGATGGAGTATGCCTTCATCGGAAATTACTTTTTCTGAGCTAATGAAAAAATCAGGATACCATACTGCATGTATCGGAAAATGGGACGTCTCCAATCGTAAAGCCATAAAATCAAGAATGCCAAACGCG
The DNA here is from genome assembly GCA_013911195.1 of Verrucomicrobiales bacterium. Taxonomy (GTDB): domain Bacteria; phylum Verrucomicrobiota; class Verrucomicrobiia; order Verrucomicrobiales; family DEV007; genus EC70. The sequence goes on from JACETS010000173.1 coordinate 457, forward strand.
CAAGGCTTTGATTATTATTTTGGTCCCTTGGGAGCAAATGACGATGGAATTGTATCGATACACGAAAACGATAACCCATCAATGGTCACAAAGGATATGGGGAATTTAATAAAACTCTACACTGAAAAATCGATCTCTTTTTTAAGAGAAAAACGCAATCCAAATAAACCATTTTTACTTTATTTATCTCACACAATGATGCACACAATAATAGATGCATCAGATAATTTTCGAGGTAAGTCTGAAGGCGGATTATACGGAGATGTAGTAGAGGAATTTGATTTTGAAACAGGGCGATTACTTGATGTTTTAGATCAGTTGGGACTAACTCAAAACACCATAGTTATTTATACCAGTGATAATGGTCCATGGAACCAAGATAAATATACAAAAAACAAGAAAGGACATCCAAAGAACTCAATCTTCTGGGGAGATCCAGGACCTCTAAGAAATGGCAAAGGGTCATGTTATGAAGGAGGTTACAGACTTCCTTGCATTATTAAATGGCCAGGAAAAATTAAACCTGGAGTTATTTCAGATGCCATTATTGCTACTATAGATTTCATGCCAACCTTTTCTAACATCTGTAAATTTGATCTTCCAGAAAGTGTTCATATTGATGGGATCGACCAAACGGCGCTACTTCTGGGAAAAAGAGACAAAGGTCGTGATTTCTTTTATTTCAACAAAGCAGGAGTTAGGAAAGGTAAATGGAAGTACCTGAAAGCTGATGCTCACTTCTATGGCTATGCTATAGAAGATGATCGAAAAAAAATGGAGGAACTCTATAATTTAGAGATTGATATTGGTGAAACCAATAATCTTGCAAAGAAATTTCCTGAGAAGGTTGCTGAACTTAAGGAACTAATGCTCAAAATTGAAAAGGTTAATTAAAATAATCTCATGTGATCACTGGAATAACTGAGAAATTAGAGCATCTTTATAAACTTAATATGAGTAAAGCTGATCTTAGCAAACTCCCTGCAGTTGAAAAAACTTTACAAGCTCTTGGTGAATTAGATTTACCAAGGGCTATCATCTTGGGTTACGTAAGAGAATCAATAGGAGAGCTTCGAAAGAATCCAGAAAAGATTGAAGATTTTGAATCTTACATAATTAGAATCAAAAATGAACTTCAAGATATCTCACGGACCAGAATTCTCTCGGTTCTTAATGGCACTGGAGTTCTTATTCACACCAATATGGGAAGATCTCCACTCCCAGATTCTGCCGCAGATCGTTTGCGAGAAATAGCTCAAAATTACAACAATTTGGAACTAGATCTAAACACTGGAGAAAGGGGCCAAAGAGCAGCATATCTTGAAAGGGCATTAGCCATTATTTCAGGAGCAGAGATGGCTACTGCAGTCAATAATTGTGCTGCGGCTCTAGTAATCATTCTTCGCCATTTTGTTAATGGGAAAAGAAAAAAAGTTATTATTTCACGAAGCCAATTGGTTGAAATCGGCGGTGGATTTAGAATTCCTGATATTCTTCTTGCTAGCGGTGCAGAACTTCATGAAATAGGAACTACGAACAAAACAACTCTCCAAGATTATAAAAATGCAATTAGCAACGAAACTGCACTGATACTAAAAGTTCACCAAAGTAATTTTTACATGGGCGGCTTTATCGAAAATGCTGAAACTGAGGAGTTAGCAAAATTAGCAAAATCAGCGAACATTCCATTTTGTGAGGATCTTGGAAGTGGTGCGGTTGTAAATACAGAAGAACACGGACCAGTCGCACATGAGCCCACTCCGTCCGAAATCATTTCAAAAGGAGTAGACTTACTCTGCTATAGCGGAGACAAGCTTTTAGGTGGACCTCAAGCCGGCATAATCGCAGGTAAAAAGAATCTAGTTCAGGGCATCAAGAATGAACCATTTTTCAGAGCTCTTAGATGTGATAAATTAATTCTATCAATGTTAGAAGAAATATCAGAGAATCATCTAAATGGAAACCATACCATTCCTCTTTTAAAAATGTTATCAACTCCAGTCAGTGAACTGGAAGCGAGAGCAACCGATATTATCAAAAAACTCGGCAACCTTCCTGCAAAAATTGATATCGGTGATGGAGAATCGAGAATTGGAGGTGGAACTATGCCTAAATCCTCTATTCAATCAAAAACAATTGATATTTCACCCGAAAACATTTCATTAAAAAATCTTTCCAGCCGATTAAGGAAAGGAGAAAACCCTTTAATGGGATACATCGCAGATGAAAAGTTCAGGGTCGACTTAAGAACAATCTTTCCTAGGCAAGATCAGACTCTTATTAGCTCAATCGTTAGATCGTTAGCAGAGTCATAATACAATAAAGCGAATCAATCTATTGATCCGGCATCGTAATCCTTATGATTTTGGATTCTGAGTCACAGGTAAATTCAATAGGCGTATTTGTTTCAGAAGCTGGCAAAATAAATGAGTCTCCAGCCTTAATTATTTGGTCATATATACCTAGAGAACCATCGACTAAACAATAAATAGAGAACCTTGAACCTTTCTCTAACTTTTTTTTATCTCCTGACATTAAAGATAAAATATCAACATTAAAATAGGGACACCTTACCAGTTGACCATTATTACGATTACCCATGAGAGGCTCATTATCCTCGAAGTCAATACACATCAAAGCCTCATCCTTGTGCAAAGTTCTTGGCTTTCCATCTATTCCCATGCGCCCCCAATCATAAACTCTGTAGGTGGTGTCACTATTTTGTTGTATTTCAAAAATAACTATACCCTCCCCTATTGCATGAAGACATCCACTCGGTAGAAAAATAAAATCACCACACTTAACAGGAAAAGGTTTAATCTTATCATGTAAATTCCCCTCATTGATAGAATCTCTAAACTCGTCCTTACTCATGCCATTCTTAAGCCCATAATATATAACTGACCCCGGTTCCGCATGTGCAATATACCACAGTTCCGTCTTCGGCTCTGAATCTAGAATATGACAAATTGACTTCGGCGGGTGAACCTGTAACGACAACTTTTGCCTAGCATCTAAGATTTTAAGCATTAGAGGAAACCTATCCGTATCTGGCATTCCTTGGCCAAAAATTTCTTCCCTATAATTATTCCATAAATAATTTAATGTTTTACCATGGTATTTACCATCGACTACCGTACTCTGATCGTTTGGTCGATCAACAATCTCCCATGACTCTCCATATTTTAATTCTGCCTTTGGTAACTGTCGTTGATAGATCGTTTCAATAGAACGGCCTCCCCAAACTCTTTCTTTATAAATTGGTGCAAATTTTAAGATGTTTTCCACAATAGTTGATCAATATTAATAAAAATATTTTATGATATATTGAAAACTATATCATATACAGTCTCAACAAAATATAAAGTGATTGAAGTCACCCAAATTCGCCTCAAGGTCAATCATTCCGATTCGGAATTAAGACAAGCATTGTTTAAAAAATTAAACATACTTCCTGATGAGGAAATCAAATGGAAAATTTTTAAATGTTCAATAGACGCAAGAAAAAAAGGGACCATCGGTGTGCGATTAATTTACACAATACATGTGGACGCAGGTTTAAATGAACAGTCAATATTATCAAAAATAAAAAATAAAACTGCCAAAATTGTTCAAAAGAAAATTTTTAATGAACCTATTAGAACTAATACAAAGTTTAAAACTCGACCAATAATTGTTGGATCTGGCCCATGTGGATATTTTGCTGCACTTTATCTCGCAAGGTCTGGCAAAAAACCCATTGTCGTTGAACGAGGAAAGGAAGCGGGACCAAGAGCAAGAGATGTAACTCGATTTTGGCGAGAAGGAGGACAAGCAAACCCCGAATCTAATGTACAATTCGGTGAAGGCGGTGCTGGTACATTTTCAGACGGAAAACTTTACACAGGAATTAAAGATAAAGATGGGGCAGTTCGTATGGTTTTGGAGGAATTGGCTAATCATGGTGCACCAGATAATATTTTGGTTAAAGGAAAGCCTCATATTGGTACAGACAAGTTAATTAAAGTTTTAAGGTCTATAAGAAATGAAATAATAGATCTAGGAGGAACGATCAAATTTCAAACAAGAGTCGATGATATAATTCAAAAATCTGGAAAAATTATAGGAATTATTACCTCGGAGGGAAAAGAGATTATTTCAGATAACATTATCCTCGCGGTAGGCCATAGCGCCCGCGACACATTCTCCATGTTGCTGGAAAATGGGGTATCCATGGAATCCAAGCCATTTTCAATTGGAGCAAGAATTGAGCATCCTCAAAAAATGATCGATAAATCTCTTTATGGTGATCTCTCTGGACATCAAAAACTTGGCGCAGCACCTTACAAATTTGTTCGCCATCAAAATAAAAAAGATGCAAGGAGTTGTTATTCTTTTTGCATGTGCCCAGGAGGATTAGTTGTTGCTGCCAGTTCGGAGCCTGGCCATACAGTAACGAATGGTATGAGTTCTTATGCTAGAGCAGATGCCAACGCGAACTCAGGATTTATGGTTGAAATATTTCCTAGTGATTTTGACAATCCTGATGATCCTTTATCAGGGGTAAACTTTCAAAGAAAATGGGAACGCAAGGCATTCTTATTAGGCGGACCTAAAGGGCATGCTCCTGCCCAACTATTGGGTGATTTCATGAAAAATACTCCGTCCTCATCATTGGGTGAAGTTACTCCCTCATACCGACCAGGAGTAGTCTTGACTGATTTAAGAGAATGCTTACCAAAATACGTCATAGAAACAATGCAAAGCACAGTAAAAAGAGTAAGCGATCAAATCTCTGGTTTTGATCGAAAAGATGCTATTTTAACTGCTGCAGAAACAAGATCATCATCACCTCTTAGAATAAATCGAAATTCATCTTATCAAAGCCCTAGCATTGAAGGCCTTTATCCTGCAGGCGAAGGTGCTGGCTATGCGGGAGGCATACTTTCCGCAGCAGTTGATGGTTTAAGAGTCGCAGAGGCAGTCAATATAAACATTGAATCGTCTCTTTGATAGATCTCTAAATTAAAATAACCTAGGATTATTAAAAACAATAATTCAAGATAAGTAATACATGCCAATAT
>JACETS010000174.1 GCA_013911195.1 Verrucomicrobiales bacterium
CAGTTATTCATTCGCTTATGAAGCCAAGTGCAATGAGGATACCGAATCAATATTTTTTGATAATTTCCACATTGATGGAACGCCATTAACTGTCGATTCTTATCCTTCATGGATTAAACTGGAAACGCCTTTCGCGATTGATGAAAAAGGACTTCCATTCGAAGATCCAGATGGAGATGGAATTAATAATTATCTAGAATATGCTTTTGGTGGTGATCCAAACACTCCTAGTTTAGTTTCCTCAACTGGAGTTCCAATTATGCCTCAGGTACGGATGGTTGAAGAGGGTGGGCTCTTCTGGTTTGAGATGGATTGGCGCCAGGTTAATGGGGCAACGTCAGGGACACTATCTAGTCCCGTGGGAGGATTTATAATGAGTGACATTAAATATATCCCGCAAATTTCCTTTAACCTAAAGACATGGTCTGATGGCTCTGCCATTGATACATTTAAGCAAATGGGCGATCCTGAAGATAATGAAGATGGTACAGTCACTATCACTGCAAGATATCAAAGACCGATAAGACAAAGTGATAAGGACAAGGTCGTTGTTTTTGGACGAGTGAAGGTTGATGATTACAAGGTGATAATAAGGTAAGAAATAATAATATTTATCATAATAATCATAACAAATAGCTTACTCGTGAAATCTCTTGCGTATATGCAATGTAAATTTTATTGTTTTATAATTGGAAGTATTTTTTTAGATTCCTAAAGGCTTTTGATTCGATTAAAAATCTCCAAATTCATGAATTCAGAAATGAAAAAAAACACCATAATAAACAAACCCAATACTAGAGGATTTACCTTGGTTGAAACAGTGCTCGCTTTGGGGATTGTTGCCACAGTCATGGTTACGTTGATGGCATTATTGCCCACGGGTATGGACATTATGAAAGAAGCCGGCACTAATACTGTAGGTGCCAGGATCGCAAACCAACTCGTCAGTAAAGTGCAACTTTCTGATTATGACAAAATTCAGCAATGGAATGGTGAAGAGCGTTACTACGATGATATGGGCACGGAGGTTTTCAAAAGTGATGACGATTTTAAGATGAGAAGAATCTATACAGCGAAAGTTGAAGTAGATGAAGAGAGTCCTGAGCTTCCGGGAAAGAACAAGAATGATTATTTAAGAAGAGTTGTTGTGAAAGTAGCTGGGTATATGGGTGGTGAACCAGATTTTACTGATCCTCCATCCGATGGGGATCCAAACAAAAAGGTAAAAAAAGATTATCACTCCTATTGGACTTATATTGTGGATACAAAGAAAGATTCCAAAGATTAATAAGTTAAATTTTCAATTCTAACTAATCGATTTTATGAAGCAGAAAAAAAGAGGGTTCTTCCGCAGAATCATTGGTTTTACATTGTTAGAGCTGATGGTCTCGATGGTTGTGCTTGCGCTCTTAATGTTAGTGGTATTTAACATGCTTGAGACAACCACCAAAGCATGGAGTCAGTCCACTGAAAGAGTTCAAACATTTAAAGAGGCTCGTGTTGCATTCGAAGGATTGACTCGTCGAATTGGTCAGGCAATGCTCAATACTTATTTCGATTACAAGTATAGGGCCGCCGTTCCAAGACCGAATGAAAGGCCAACAGGCTACGAACGAAAATCAGACTTGCATTTTATTTCTGGTCGATCTCAAGATATTTTAGAGTCTGAAAGATTTCCCACTCACTGTGTATTCTTTCAGGCGCCTCTTAGTTTTTCGCTAGATCCTAAAAACCAATCCTTTGGAAGTTTACTTAACAGTTGGGGGTATTATATAGAAAGAAATACTGACGAGGATCAAATTCCTGAATTCCTATCTGGCTTTGAGACTATAACTGCTAAAGAAAGATACCGTCTGATGGAGTTTAGACCACCTACTGAAAACTTCAAAGTCTACTCAAGTGATCTTAAAACAAGATACAATACTGAATGGTTCAAGAATGATGTTATACAAAAAGCATACACTCCAGGAGGCAGACCTTTTTCAAGAGCCATAGCTGAAAACATCATTGCTCTTATTATTGAACCTAAAGAGTCGTCAGCTACTGAAAATATTAATAATACGCTTGCTCCTGATTACGAGTACGACAGTAGGAGGTTTCAGAAAGAGAGAAAAGCGAAAGATCCTACCAAGCACCAGCTTCCTCCATTGATTGATGTTACCATGGTAGCTATTGATGAAGGATCGGCGATCAGGAATGAACAAAGAGAAGGAGTTTTAGCAGATATTGTTCCTAGCAAATTGTTCCAAAAAGTAACAGATTATGACAAAGACTTGAAGGAATTAAAAAGCCTTTTAGAATCCAAAAATATTAAGTACAGGGTATTTCATGAAACCGTTGCCGTTAGAGCATCAAAGTTTAGTGATTCTGCACTTCAAAAATAACATGCTGACTATGTTTAGGAAAAACCAATTCAGAATTAAAGGATTTACACTCATTGAGGTGTTGGTTGTTTTGAGTATTATTGCTGTCATCGTTGCCTTCACTATACCGGCCATGGCTCCTGCGCTTAAAGGTTCCAAGCTTAGACAATCAGCGGACCAGTTAGAGGCTCTTCTTGCAGGTGCTCACCAAAGAGCCATCACTGAAAACAGACCAGTTGAAGTTAGGTTCTTTAGGTTTGAAGATCCTGAAAGTCCTGGAAGCCTTCCAATGTATCGTGCAGTACAAGCAGCTCAGGTTATTACCAATCCTCAGGATCACAATGATGTAAAATATGAGGAAGAAGAGGTTCAAATGATTCCACAACCGTTTGTGCTTGCTGAAAAATCCTATAGTACAATCGTTGAATCGGAGGCCTTGAGAGAGGACGCAACTAAGATACCTAGACGCGAATTGGCTGAATTCGTGGCCTTTGAATTTAGGCCAGATGGATCGACTAATTTGGCTACTGTCGATGAAGCTCATTGGACCCTCACGGTAATGAGAGAATCTGATCTGAATCAGGAGATGACTCCTGCTACAGAATTTATCACTTTGGTTTTGGATCCTTTCAACGGACGGATTCGTCGACTTCAGCCTTAAAACAATCTTAAATAAAATTTCACCACGAATTCATCCGGACTGAAGCTGACGCTTATCATTATGAATAAAATATCTCTTTTAATCCTATTGGCGTTATTCGTGAACTTTGGTTGTGGCAAAAAAGAAAAAGTATCCTCAGAACAAAATCCAAGCGTCACTCAAAATGACTCCTCTTCTAATGAAACTACTGAGTTGAAGGAACCAGTGGCTCCTGTTGAAGAACCAGCGACTCCTGTTGAAGAACCTCTAAAAATTACAGTTGACCTTGATACGGTTGATTTCGTGAATGTTGAAGTTCGTGACGGTTTACAATATATAAAAGGATCCTCTGACCCTTATACTGGAAAAGTTTTAAAGAGCTTTGATAATGGAAACTGGCAAATGGAGTTAGATCTTAAGGATGGAATGCCTGATGGGAAGATAGTTACCTATTACAAAAACGGGCAAAAAAAAGAAGAGTCTTATTTTAAAGAGGGTAAACCTGCAGATGGAGAATGGCTTGGGTGGCACGAAAATGGGGAGCTGAAAATCGAAATAATTATTGAAAACGGAGAAACTATTTCAGAAAAGTACTGGAACAGTGAAGGTGATCCAGTGGATTCAAGGGCGGAATCAGAAAAATAAGGGCTTCATAGCTCTTAGTGTATTTGAATTGATTAAATTTTATTTCTAATCAGATTTAAATTTGTTCATTTTCATGATCCGTCATCCGGTTATTTGGGACTGGATCTTTATTTTTTTAAAAAAATAGGCAAAAAAAGCACCTCTATCGCCGATTTGCTGTATTTTTTTAAAAAAAGTTCTTAAATTCTATTTTTATTCGAAAAACCATAAAAAATGACATTGACCTGATGAGAACTTAGGGGCAGATTGGGGCAAAATGGGGCAAAATGGAGTACAACCCCGCAAAGCCTTGGCAGACCTAAAAAATAGCATTAATGAGCAGCTTTTTGCTGGAATTGTTCAGCATACGTTGGATGACAACCATCGTGTGACTGTTCCGGCTCGTTGGCGATTTGATGGGTTGAATGAATTTTTTGCAGTGCCTGACCCTCGCCGGCCATTTTTAATTCTTCTTACCAATACTGAATTGCAGAAAATGGTTAGTGAACTTGAATCAAATCAAGACATTGATCCATTAGAACGGCGTCAATTTGCTAGACAACTTTTTTCAAGAGCCACCCCGTGTCCCCTCGATAAACAAGGTAGGCTCGTTTTGCCATATGAAATATGCGCCAGCTTGGGTTTCAGAAATGAAGTCCTGCTGGCTGGAGGTGGTTCCCGCATTGAGGCGTGGAATCCCAAAAATTGGTTCGAAAATCAAATCAAAGAAGAAAACTCATTTGCTGATACTGCCGATAAGATTGGCTTATAACCCCATTCATTTCCCCCCCCTCAAAAAATAGAAACCTCAACATAACTGCAACATTGATAATAATTAAACTAATCAAAGAAGAAAATGAGGGAACTCGTGTCGAGGCTTCTATTCAATTACAAACTTTCAACCGCAGATGGCGGAGAAAACATTCTGTATCACTTGAGTGACTGGCCCCAAGATAATTGTAGAAGCGCGTCAGAGCAGACAAGTTTCAGACAAGGAAATAGTCCGGATTTCAATCCTTCCGGGGGTCATAATGATTTAGATTGCTCAAGAAAGTCTGGTTCAGAATATCATGAATCGGTACTCCTTGATGAGGTAACTCATTATTTGGCACCTGATAACAATAAATTGTTTCTTGATGCTACATTAGGTGGAGGTGGTCATTCAGAGGAGTTGCTCAGAAGAGGGGCTAGGGTTATCGGACTAGATCAAGATCCAGCGGCTTTATCTTTCGCAAAGGCGAGACTTAGTACCTATGATGATAAATTCGGTGCAATTCAGGGGAATTTCCGGGATTTTGGTGATATTTTATCGACTATTGGAATTAGCGGTTTGGATGGGTTGCTTTTAGATCTCGGGATCTCTTCTCGTCAGGTCGATGATGCGGAGCGTGGTTTTTCATTTACAAAACCTGGGCCATTAGACATGCGTATGGATCCTGATGCAGAGATTACCGCTGCCGAATTGGTTAATAATTGTGAAGAAGAGGAACTTGCTCGAGTATTTTATGAGTATGGGGAAGAAAGAGCTTCTCGACGGATAGCCTCTACCATAGTTAATAGAAGAAAAGAGAAACTCTTTGAGTGCACTACGGATTTGGCAAGTTTAGTGGAATCAATTTTGCCTAGAAGAGGCAAGAAGCATCCAGCAACAAGGGTTTTTCAGGCGTTACGAATCGCTGTTAATAATGAGCTGAGGGTTTTGGAAGAGGCGCTGGCAGAGGTCCCTAAATGGCTTCGCCCTGGAGGTCGTTTAGTTATTATTTCTTTCCATTCCCTAGAGGATCGAATTGTAAAGTCCTATCTTAAAAGATGCAGCCGTTCTGTGATTGATAGACCTGAGTGGCCAGAGCCAAAACAAAACCC
>JACETS010000175.1 GCA_013911195.1 Verrucomicrobiales bacterium
TGTATGGAGGTAATGCTAATCTCTATAATATCGCAGTATCAGAATATCCTAATCTTCTCGAGGTTCTTGCTTCAGAGTCTGGAAGCGAAACGCTTATCGTACCGTCAGTTGGTCCCTTTTATGGAAATATTATTGATCAGGCTAACCTTCTTAAGGGTTTAGGTTTTTCTATGGCGATGATATTGCCAACACTATTTCCAGCCAGTTCGAGAGGTATTGCGACGGCCGTTAGGAATTTCGTCGAAAAATCAGGTATAAAAGCGGTGCTTTATATTAAGGACGAAGGCTATATATCCCCTGAAGTGGTCACTGAACTTGTTAACGATGGTTATATTTCATGGATTAAGTATGCGATTGTTCGTGAACAAACTTCTGATGATAATTATTTGAAAAGTCTGACCGAATCCGTGGATCCTAATATGATTGTTAGTGGAATAGGGGAGCAGCCTGCCATAATACACCTTAAGGATTTTGGGTTGTTAGGCTTCACTTCAGGTTGCGTCTGTGTAGCACCCAGTAAATCAATGCAAATGCTTCAGGCTATCAAATCTGGTGACTTCGCGAGGGCAGAGGATATCAGGTCCCAGTTTACGGGGCTTGAGGATCTTAGAAATGAATATGGACCGATTCCCGTCTTGCATCACGCCGTTGCCCTTTCTGGTATAGCGGACACGGGTTCACATCTTCCTTTGCTTTCAGATCTTGATGAAGTTGTTTTGCAAGCAGTAGCGGAAAAATCCAAAGAGTTACTTGAGTGGGAACGAAGCTAATTTCTCGATTTAGAAATTAATTTTTAAGCCTGCATAAATGCCTGTTCCAGGTGCAGAGTATCCGCGAGTGCTTTGAAAATTTTCGTCTAAAACATTTTCAACACGGGCATGAATTTCTACGTTAGGTCGCCACTTAAAACTTCCGTAAGTTCTTAAAGTCGAATAATCCTCCAGAACGAACCCGGGGCTATCCAAGCGATTACTTGCTCCGACTATCTCTGCTCCAATTTTCCATTTTTCATTATTATATACAATACCACCGGAGGCAGTATGTTCAGGTCTTCGGGGGAGACGATCACCGGGGGATCCCGCAAATCCTCCAAAGTATAAACCTTTATCGATGATTGCATCGAGCCAGGTGTAATTCATGTAAGCTTTGACTCCTTCAAATATTTGATAATCCAACCCGACCTCTATGCCTTGGGCATTGGTGTCAACCTTTGATGGGAATGCAGGAAAGCCAATACTATCTACCAAATTATTAATGTCCGAATTGAAGTAACTTACGGAAAGACTTCCTTTTTGGTCTGAGAACAAATGACGGGTTCCAATTTCCCATGAAAAACTTTCCTCAGGGTCTATTAAATCAGGATCAACACTTGGGTCGAGGAAAACAAAATCCTGTCCACTTGGAGCCTTATAACCTGTGGATACTTTTCCAAACAATTTGGAGTTATTCGTAATAGCTTTACTAATTTGAACGGAGTAAGTGCCAGCACTGTCAAAGGAATCATGTTCATCCCAGCGGGCTCCAGTAATGAGCTGATAGGAGTCACCCAGTTTGTGATCTGTCTGAAAGAAAATAGAACCGTATCCGAAATGTTTTTGACTCGGTTTGTTGAAGGGGCCAGGAGTAATGGGAGTTCTTGAAAAATCATAGTCATAATATCCGGCGCCCAAACTCAACTTTGAATCACTGTTAAGGCTATAATGAATTAATGCTTCGATCTCATTTCCCGTTTGCTCCAAAAGATTATCTTGTAAGAAAACATCCTGAGTCGCCTCGAGTTCACTGTCGGTTCGGCTGTAAAAGATTTGTGCTTCCCAATTGTCGTTCAAAATAGAAAACCTAGGAGAAATCAAACTGCTCTCATTGACATTTAATTGTGATTCAGGAAAAAAACTACTCAGTTCAGAACCTGGAACCTGCAAGTCACTTCTTTGATAATAACTCAAAATATCAAAATAAATATTTTCAGCTATTTCATAAGAGATATTATTTCTTAGAGTAAGATTCTTAAACTCACTAAATGGCCGGTCGTTATCCGTTTGTAAATAAGATGAATCGGTAACGAATCCAACTTTATTCTCCTTGGTTTGATACTTTAATGCATTGCGAAACGTCTTAAAAGATCCGGCTTCAGTCATTAGTTCTAGGCTATTTTTTTGGTTTAAGAACCGAGCGTCTGTCATTCTCAAATCCAGTGCCCCACCAATTACATCACTTCCGTATAGACTCGAAACGGGGCCTTTTGCCAGTTGCACTGACTCCAATAATGAGATGTCCAATAGTTCAAGATTATATAAACCGGCAAGTCCAGGAGCTAAGCGGCGACCATTAAGCAGTGTTACCACATGATTACTTTCAAGACCTCTAACGAACATGGAAACGACACCTCCTTTATGTCCAGTCTGAGTTATGGAAACGCCAGGCAAATACTGAAGAGCACTCTCAAGTTCATTTAATTGTCTGCCATTTAATTCATTGCCACTGATGAATCCAGTGCTGGGCATGACTTCCAGAATGTCTTTCTGTGTTTTGGTTGCAACAACTACTGTTGGTGACAGTTCCAAAACGTCCTCGGATTTTACATCCAAGGGGCTGATAGATAAGAGCATTGGTGTGATATAAAGGATTGGGTGTTTCATGCAGAGATGATTGGATTTTTTTAAAATAATCAATTAGGCCGTGAGGACCGTTCACGGTTTAAATGTTGAGTCGGGAATAATACTATTCCGACCCAAGTATTCATATTGATTCTAGGGTTCATAACGGTTTCCCTTTGTGCGAGGGATTGTTCGTTCATAGTAAGATCAAGTATTCGGACTCCAGGGTAATAACCGTCTCTCCACCTTCACCCTAAATAATTTAAGATTGGTATTGGAGATTTGTTCCCTGTTACCGCAGCGCCAACTGTCCCGGATTTTCACTGGGTTCCATGATGCTAACTATTATTTTATTATTGATAGCTGAACGAGGGAGTGCTGCAACTATTAATGTCGAAAGATTATTTTTCTTTTAGGTTAACTAAAGCCTCCTGCATTCGCTCAAGTATATAGTAAACTGTTTGGCTTCTCAGTCTGACTAATTCCTGTCCGATGATTCTTGAGATATCATTTTTTTTAATTGCTTGAAAATGATCTATTTTTTCATCCTCACTTATTTCACAAAGAATAGAGGCGATGGCTCGCGTTAGCGTTTGGACCTTTGGTCCCAGACTGACTCTAAACGAAATAGTGTCATTAGTAGAATTAACGAAAATACCAACTTCATCCGTACAGTGTTCATCCTTTCTCACATCTTGGATACAATAATTGATTTCTCCGTCAGGAACCCACTTGTCTGCTTTTTTTGCAAATAACATGAGATTTTCTCTTCTCTCATTTTCTGGCAATGATTCAAAAAAATGAATCAACTCAGTGAATTTATTTGGGCGTTTATCCATGTGGACTCAAACTAGATAATAACTGACATGAAGTAAGCGGCAAGTATGGTAATTTAATAATTATTTATTTGTCCATTTATGGGGAGTGAATTGCCAATACCGGAAGAATTAGAAAAGAAGATGAGTCGTCTTGGAATTAAGGAGGCTGATCTTGTAGAGAGGTTTATTCGTGGTTCTGGTCCAGGAGGACAGAAAATCAATAAAACTTCTTCATGCGTTCAAATTAAACATTTGATTTCAGGGATTGAAGTTAAATGCCAAAAGAGCCGGTCGCTAATGACCAATAGAATCAAAGCTCGCATAATGATATGCACTTATGTTGAAGAAAGAGAAATAAAGAAACGAAAAATTCGAAGAGCCGAAAAAGAAAAAGAGAGAAGGAGGAACCGGCAACCTTCTCAAAGACAGAAAAAAATAAATGTGGAAAATAAAAGAAAAAAAGGTCTCAAAAAGAGAATGAGAAGCCGACCTCGATATGATACCGAATAATTTTTTGATTTAATAATCCTATGCTATTACAAAAAATACTGAAATTTATAATGGCATTCTAACCAATTTTTATCCATTATATATATAATAGAATTTTTTACTCTTAAATCATGATAGACGAGATGCTAGAATCATATGCGGCGATGGAGCCGGCAATGAAGATCTTTGTGACTTTAGGTTCTGTTTCTAGTTGTGTGCTATTCATTCAAATGATTTTTCTTCTCATTTTTGGAGGGGATGTGGATTTTGATTTGGGTGAAGTTGGTGAAGGAGGTGGTACAGGAATATTTTCTATTCGGAGTGTAGGGTCATTTTTTGTGGGTTTTGGTTGGACCGGAGCCATGCTCCTTGAGAGAGGGCATGGTCTGGCTATGGCAAGTCTTGGAGCAACCGTTATGGGGAGTATAATTCTTGCCAGTTTTATTGCCATGATGAGATGGATGCAGAATTTAAAATCAGATGGTACTATTAATTATCAAAATGCGATTGGTAATATTGGAACGGTCTATGTTCGTATTCCTCCAAAAAGAAAAGGAATTGGGCAAATTGAAGTTCAGCTTCAAGGGCGTCTTGCTGTGGTTGGAGCAGTGACTGACGATGAAGAACAGATTGAAAATAGAACGGCTGTCAGAGTTAAAGATTTAGTTGATTCACGAACCTTGCTTATAGAAAGATTAGAAACTGAATCCACAGAAAAAGAAAATTTGAGCCCCACAGAAACTTAAAATAAAAAATAAAAAAATATGAATATACCTGAATTAATATTAGCTCAAGGCCTTGATGGGGGTGGAGGCGGTAACTCTTTGTTAATCCTTATTATTAGCTTGTCCGTTGTTGGTCTGGGAATGCTGATTTTTTTCTTTTCGAGATATCAAAAATGTCCCTCTGATAGAATCCTCGTCATTTATGGTAAAACTAAGTCGGGTCAATCCTCAAAGTGTTTACACGGTGGTGCGGCTTTTGTGTGGCCTGTTATCCAAGCCTTTGAATACTTGGACCTGACTCCTATTCCAATTGATATTCCTCTGGAAGGTGCGCTTTCCAAGCAGAACATCAGGGTTAATACACCATCTACTTTTACGGTTGGTATTTCCACTGACCCATCAGTGATGGCAAATGCGGCGGAACGTTTATTGGGTCTCCAACTGACTCAGGTGAGAGACTTGGCAAGAGATATCATTTTTGGTCAGATGCGTGTTGTTATTGCAACGATGGATATTGAGGCCATTAACGCTGACAGGGATCAGCTTATTGAGCGAATTTCAGATGGTGTTGAAGGAGAGCTTCGAAAGGTCGGTCTTCGATTGATTAACGTGAACATTCAGGACATAACTGACGAATCTGGTTATCTTAATGCACTCGGTCAAGAGGCTTCATCCAGAGCTATTAACGAGGCTAACGTTGCAGAGGCAAACAACAAAAGAAAAGGTGAAATTGGAGTTGCTGAAGCTCAAAGAGATCAGAGGATTGCAGTTTCTGCCTCTCAAGCTTCTGCAGTTGAGGGGGAAAACTTGGCGAAAGTGAAAGTCGCTGAGTCAGATGCCCAGAGACGTGAAAGAG
>JACETS010000176.1 GCA_013911195.1 Verrucomicrobiales bacterium
TTAATATCGGTAAAATAGCGTCTAAGGTCTACTATGATATTAACAGCCATACCGTTAATACTTACAATGCGCCTAGTTATGGCCGTACTGCTACCGCAGATAGACTCAAATCTAAATTTATGGATGATATTGACGGATGTACTGCTGTCTTTTGTCTTGCTAGAGATGGACACAATACCATTAAGCCAGCATACATACCTTTAGATGCTAAAATGGATGCTAGAGTGCTCGATTCACCTGAGTCTTTTAGAATTCATCTTTCAAACGTAATGACTCATAGTCAGAATGTGTTTAAACCGTGGAGGGGAGTTTCTCAGTTTAGTAACGGATCAATTTTTATTTTATCCAGTAGTGGGTTCAATGGTTTTATAGGAGTTCGTTCGATATATGATATTGATTTTAATCAAACAGCAGAACCCAAAGGGACTTATGCAAGTGTAAAGCGTTATTCATGGAATCAACTCACAGATTATTATGATGTCTTTTATTCTAATGATAGTGCTAATGAATCATTTAGGTCGTTATTCGCATTTCATGAGAAAAGGATAAGGCGTGTTTTTAATGAGGGTAATGCTGATAGTTTTAAAACAGCGATGGAGATGCCCTTTTATTTTATTTGGTGGCCGGACCCATCATTGAAACTGACAAAAGAGGAGATGACGACTCATGGTAATCACATGGGGTATGGTGATTTAGCGCAACGAACTAACTATTTTTTTACAGTCCCGATTTTTCCCTCACTATAATCTAACTAGTTATGAAATTTCATGGGTATAAGAACCGTTTAGGGAATGCAGGTAGTACCATTCTTATGGGGTTGATGGTAATGGCTTTTGGTACAGCAGGAATAGCCGCATGGGTTTCATTGCTTTCTGCCCGATCAGAACAGGTAAATAATTATGAGTTACAACTCCAAAACAGGATAGCAAAATTAAATTCTGAGGCGATTGTTAAGCAGGCTATTTATAGTAAGTGTCTAAACTCAAATAAGCGGACGTTTAAAATTTATAGAGTTCCGGAAACTAAGAATTCCGTAATCGTTAGGGGCACTAATGAATCAGCTTTTTTGAGCAATAGTACTCCTGAAAATTATATACGAATAGGTCAAGGGAATGGTGCAGGTTTTCAGTCTTCAGTGCTCTCATCAATATTTATTAATAAAAAAGGTTTTAATAAATTAACGACCAACCTGGCTCCTGACCACTTTTCTCGAAGGTATCATTTACGAAGCCGCTCAGCGAATCTTAGTGGAGATCTGTTTGTTATGCACAAGTCTAGAGAGTCTATTGAGATTGATAGACAGTTAGCTGGTAATATTTTCATTCATGGAAATTCATTCCTATGGGATGCATCAAATATAAAGGTTGGAGAAAAAATCAAAACTGAGAGTTATATGATGTCATCATTGAATAATGAAAGCAATGCGCCGCTTCTGAAAAATCATGAAGGTGAGATTTTTGCGCCTTTAAACTTTCCAGTTAGCCCAAGGACTGGTGGTAATGCTAATCTTGAAAATGCCTATTCTGGAATGCTTAATATAATTGATCCTGAAGGTGATGCTCCTTGGTCAGTAACAAGAGCAATAGAAAAATTAGCCCATGTTAAAGTGAGCGGTAAAACAAAATATAATAGAGGAAGAGGGGTCGTTGTTGATGGGAATGGCGCAGTTCAAATAGACTTAGGTTCGACTTTTTTAACAAATGTAATTGTTAATGATAATGTAAAAAGTTTGCATCTTAAGGGACAGTCAGATTTTGTTTTTAACAGAGCAGACCAATTGCCAGCAGTGGCTATAGTTATCAATTCATCCAACGATTCAATTTTTAATTTAGGAAAGATAACATTCGATGGCAAAAATATGAGAAGGCTAGTGCTATGTGTTAAGAGAAGAGAAGGAGGTTCATCGGATCCAGTTGAAATGATATTTACCGGAACTGCTCCTAGAACTGTCTGGAGAACTATACTTGTTGCAGAAAATGTCCCACTTAGTGCGGTTGATACAGAAATATCTGTAGGGGAATATAATTTAATAGGAGGAATTTCAACCGACCGCTCTTTTAAGTGGTCTAATGATTCTAGGAAACCATTAAATTTAAGCCGTGAGGAATCTTCAAATTTTTTAGAATATATCGCTCCGCGTACGGCTTGGCTTGAAACTAATAAATGAAACTGCCGTGAATTTTCAACTCAAACATAACGATGCTCGTGCATATACCTTAGTAGAGGTCCTTGCTGCTAGCGTAATTCTTTTGATGGGAGTGAGTGCTGTTCTATGTTTGAGTAGTGGAACGATTTCACAAGAAGAAGCGACTAGGAAGGTCGCCCGCGGGTACTGTATTCAAGAAAACGCTGCGCAACTTTATTACCTAGGGCTTTCACCTGATGAAATATTAAAACTTCTACCGATAGGAATATCCGAGATGGAGGTAAATATATCAGATCCAAAAGCCGTAAAAATTAATGATATTTTCATGGAAGTAGCGACTGTGAATGTACAATTAAAATCAGGATCAAATGATTTGAGAAATGCATTAGCGTCCACGGATTTTCTCAATGTCAGAAAAGAAAGAAACTTAACTCCAATTAATGTTTATCGACCTGTCATTAGATAGAGAACAAAATTACTGTTATGCTTAAGAAAGTTGCCTTAGCCAATATTAATACAGGTAAGATAAATTCTTTAATTGTTGATACTGATGATGATGATAAAGCAATCTCAGGATCCGGTAAGGCGGCGAATGAGCATGCCAGAGTATCAACAATTAATGGACTCGATGAATTAGTTCATAGACTTACAACTAAAAAGGGTAATGTAGAGGATAGGGCGGTTCTTTTTACTGGAATTGCGAGGTGCTTAGAGAGAAATATATCAACAGCAAAAAGTTTTCAGCTTCAGGCAAATAGAGTTAAATCTCCGACATATAGAGGAATTATTGCAGAAGTTTCACATCAGATTTCAATTGGTGAGAAAGTTAGTGATGCGCTTAATTTATTCTCTGAAGAATTTGGCCCTGAAATCATTGCCTTAATCAAAGCTGGGGAGGAGTCAGGGAGATTACCAGAAATTTTTGCTGAAATTGGAAAATCATCCAAGAAGACTCTGCGAATATTAAAGAAACTCAAAAAAGGAATGATATATCCAGGAATCGTTATAACGATGGGTATTGGTGTTGTGATAACTATGAGTTATACCTTAGTTCCTGCTGTTTCTAAACTTTATGGTGACCTAGGAGCTGATTTGCCGGGAGCAACAATCATGATGATGAAATTATCAGATCTTTTGATTGCCAAACCCTATGTATTATTGGTGCCCGTCGTAATGGTTTCTTTGCTTTTGAAAAAATGGGGTAAGATAATGAAGCAGCCCTTAGTTCAAAAAGCACTTGCAGCATTACCTGTGGTTGGAGGAATTATTAGAAAATCCTCCGCTGCGGTTACTTTTCGTTGTTTATCACTTTTATTGGAGTCCGGAGTAAGAATTAACAAAAGCCTTGAAATTACATCTTCAAGCGCTCCACATATATATCATAAAGAGTTTTTCTCTCGCGTTCAAAATCATGTTAATGATGGCCTAGGATTTTCAGAGAGTTTCTTGATGGAATCTCATTGGTTGGGTGAAGATGGAAGAAATGTGTGTGGTGTTATGGAAATCGCATCAGAGACTGGATCAGCAACTGATATGTTAGAAGAAATTGCTGATGACTATGAGGAAGAGTTGGATACAATCGCCAATCAAATCGATAAAGTCCTAGAGCCTGTTACGATTGTTATCTTAGGCGCCTTAGTCGGGTTTTTAATATACGCAATATATTCTCCAATTTTTAATCTAGGGCAGCATATGTTACCTGGATCTGAAAGTTCAAATAATGCTCCGGCTAAGGTCCAAGTTGATTACTAGAATTCATCAATTTTATAGTTAAATAGCGTTTATATACTTCATATATGCTAACTATTTAACCGTACAAACCATAATAAATATAAAAATTATAAAATATTGTTGCAATTTTATTATAATTATTATAATTTATATAAAGGCAATAAAAGCCACGCAACTAAAAACTTAACTTAGAAAAAAAATATGAAGACGAACATCGTCAAAAACGTTAAGGCTGGCTTCAGCCTTGTAGAAATGCTCGTTGTTATAGCAGTCATTGGCATTATCGCTGCGATTGCTGTACCAACAATTGGTAATATTACCGAGCAAGCGAATAACAGTAAGGCAAAGCGTAATGCGCAAAATCTTGCATCTGTATGTGCTTCAGCTGTTGCCGCAGGAGCAGATTTAGGTACCTCAACGAATGTTAGCTCTATAATTAATCAGCTAGTCAGTCCAGGTTTAACTGGAAGTAGAGATTCTGGTTTTGATAGCACCGTATTCAAGGTCCCTAGCTTAAGCAATGAAGAGAGAATGGCGGCTTCACAGCATCTTAGTTATGATGCTCAAGCTAAAATGATCGTTTACTCTCCAAAGTAAGGAATTAACAATTTTGGATTTTACGGGGCCTCTCATCTTAAAGGTTGAGAGGCCCTTTATGCAAAATAAAGAATTAACTCTGCAAAGTAGATGACATCAAGGTCTTATCATTTCAAATCAAGAGGGTTCTCACTTGTTGAACTATTATTGGTTCTCGGAATTATTTCGATCATGGCGAGTATAGTCATTAATTCATTTTCTAATGCAGCCCAAGATTCTCGTAACGTTCTTGCGAAACAACAACAAGCAACCCTGCAGTCAGCGGTTAATAATTGGGTGGCTAGTCAAATAGGTGGGTATGAATATCCTGATCCTTCTAATCCCGGTATATTTTTTAGAAGGTCTGTTGATTATGTTAGGAATAAATATAACTATTCGAGTAACTACTGGACTTCTTCTCCGGCTAATCAGAGATCTTCAAGAGCTAAATACGGTAACCCGGGACGATTAGAATTAATTTCGGATTACTTAGATCAAGACACTTATCAGCATCTTGTAGAGTCCTCGATCAACCAAGATTCAGGGGTAATTGTAAGCCAGGCAATGAAAAAAACAGGCCAATATATGGTGCTACCAGATTGGGAGCAGCCTAGTAATGGTAACGCCGCTCCCTATCCTAAGGTAAAACTCTATCCCTAATAATGAATACTTCATTTAATTCAAAGAAATTGTTTCGCCCATTTCTAGGGTTTTCACTGGTAGAGGTTCTCGCCGCTGTTGCGATCATTGGGATTATAACCTTTCTCGCAATGCCTAACATTATTGCAGTAAAGCAGGATTCTGAAAATAATTTAGCGATATCACGGGCTGAGGCACTTAATATTGCTTTGGTGACATTTGTTCAAACAAATGGGCATGGTAATGCCGCAGAATATTGGGGGCAACGAAATAGAGATCAAGAGAGATATG
>JACETS010000177.1 GCA_013911195.1 Verrucomicrobiales bacterium
AATTTGCCGCTGAGGAAGCCATTCAAAATTTGAGGTCCACTATAAAATCTTTGACTCAACTTGAGGGTGCTGAATTGATTAAATCGGCTGTTGATCTTGGAGTTAAAAATGAAACTCTTAATAGTGGCTGGAGCGAGTATCAGACACTTGAATTGAGTCGGGCGGCCCTAATTGATAGCGGTGTTGGAGTTAAGCACCCTAAAATTGTAAACATTGATTCCCAGTTAAATTTGAGAATGAATCAACTCCTTGATGCTGTCGAAACACATAAAAAAGCACTCACTACTCAGCTAGCAATGGCTGAACAACAGTATGAAAATTCAAAGGAGAGTAAGGAGAGAACAGAAAAAATGTCGCTCAAGGAGAGGAAGGACAATGTAAGGTACATCGAGGCTAAAAAGGAATACGAATTATCCAAAGAAATGCTTAATGGAATGCAATCTCAGCTCGCTAAAGAAACCATCGATTCGGCGGGTCAAAGAACGCCGTTGGTGATTCATGAGCTGGCAGAACCTCAGGACGTTGATAAGCCAGCAAGACCCAACATAAAATTACACTTAGTTCTTGGAGCTGCTGTTGGTCTCATTTTTGGCATTGGAATGGCTTTCTTTCTAGAATACCTAGACACCTCGGTTAAAAGTTTAGATGAAGTAGAATACTATCTGGATTTGCCTGTCCTCGCTGTTATACCCAAAGATATCAATGTGCTTCATAAAGAAAGCGGTTTAAGTCCTGACGCTGAGGCTTATAGAATTTTAAGAACGAATATCGAATTTAATAGAAAAAATGCTGACGCTAATTCTATCACTTTAGTCAGTGGAGGTGCCGGCGAAGGTAAGTCAACGACACTCGTCAACTTAGCATATGTTTGCGCTCAGGGCGGGTACAACACGTTAATGATTGATGGGGACTTAAGAAGACCTCAACTGCATACATTTTTCAATATTAACAATTCAGTTGGGCTGACTAATTACCTAACGACTGATCTTAAGTTAGAGGATGTAATATTACAAACTGCTTACGAAAATTTGTATTTCATGCCTTCTGGAATTCTACCGGCAGATGCCGCTGGTATATTAAATTCTAGAAGAATGTCCGAGCTCATAGCTGATGTTAAGAGTCGTTTTGATTTGGTTTTTATAGACTCTCCACCAATACTTGGCGTAAGTGATGCTTCAGTTATTTCTTCAGAAGTTGACCTCACCATTATTGTGATACAGCACAGAAAGCTACCAAGGGGAATGCTCTTAAGGGTTAAGCAGGCAATTCAAAACGTGGGAGGTACAGCTTTAGGTGTAGTTCTCAACAATGTTGATGTTAGGTCTGATAACCAGTATCAATATTATACAAGTTACTATACTTATTATGCCCCTCGAAATCTTGATCCTAATATGGAATCAGATTCAATTGGGTCCGCAAAATCTGAGAGTAAAGTGGCATCTAATGACCAAAATAATCTCTCAGCTGAGGATAAATTTTAAAATATTATGGAGTATTAATGGCAATGTTTATTTTTTCAAACACTTACAAGAATCTAATTAATTTGCTTATACTACTATTAATTACTGCAACACCTATTTTTGCAGCGGAACCAATTTTACAAAAAGGTCAATCCTTTGGTCTAAGGCTAACTGGCGTGCCTGCTGACGACCAAACCTCGATTAGTCAAACCTATACAATCAGTGATAATGGAACGATTAAGTTGCTATATTTAGAAGAAATGGCTGCTGCAGGTATGAAACCTTCTCAATTAATGAGAAAAGTTGAACAAGCATACGTTAGTGCAGAAATTTTCACTAAACCAAACGTCGTCATTACTCTTGGAGAAGCAGGATCAATACAACGTTATGTTAGTGTTCTTGGTGAGGTAAACACCCGCCGTGGAGTGAGTTATACTCCTGGTCTGACCTTGCTCGAAGCCATTGCGCAGTGCGGTGGGTTTTCTGATTTTGCAAACCCTAAAAGAGTAAAACTAACTAGAGGCAATAAAGCGACTATTCACGATCTATCGAGAACAACGAGTAATGCCAACGTGAAGCTTCAGCCTAATGACATTATAACCGTTCCGGCTAGAGGTCTTTTCCGAGGAGGTTAAAAAAACATTAACTTGTTTTTACAAGCTCACGATTTTTGGAGAGGTATGACCATCCAGAAATGACGGTAATCGTGGTGCAAATGATAATTAGTAGATCGCCAAACATTGGCTGATTAATGAATTTCAGATATTTTAGTGTAGGCTCATTTGATCCTAGTATTGTCAAAAAATAGCTAGCTACAATAATTTGTGAGGTTGTTTTCCATTTACCCAAAGAATCAGCAGAAAGCACCTTGCCTTGATTAGATGCAAGCAATCTAAGGCCCGTAACTAAAAATTCTCTCGAAATAATTGTAATCGTAATCCATGCGGGAATCATATCTTCTTTGGATAGAATAATGAATACGGCACTAGTCAAAATTTTATCAACCAATGGGTCCATTAATTTTCCAAAATCAGTGACTAAATTTAATTTTCTTGCAATGTATCCGTCTAAAAAATCTGTGAGTGATGCGATCAAAAAAAATAAAGTTGCAATCGTGATACGATAATCTTGCAAATGAACAGATTTCAATAACTGGTCAGGGATAGACATTACAGCAACAAATAGTGCTGTTAAAAATAACCTCCCGATGGTTAGCTGATTTGGTAGATTCATATATTAGCAATAATTTAGATAAACTTTTTCCAAATTGGGAGAGAGTTTTTTATTTTATCCAAATACCATTCCGATAATTGATAAGCAGATTTACTGTGGGGGGTTGAAATCCTGAGTACGACAGAAGGTTCACAAACAGGCACGAAACCAATGCGATGAATAATTTTGGCATTGTGGTCTCCAAATTTTGCAAATGCCTCATCAGCCATATTTTTAGCAATTTCGTAAGCCATATCCTCATAAGCGCTGTATTCGATACCTTTAATTATTTCCCCTTTTTCAGTTTTTCTAACGACTCCCCAAAATATGAGTTCTGCCCCAAACTGGGGGCTCCATTCTGGATCCGTGTTTTCCAGTGCCTGATTTGATAAAAATAGATCAAGTTTATGCATTGTTTGTTGCGTAATTGGTCGTTCGCATTTTGAATTGAGCAGAGTATTACATAACTCACAACTTTAGTAATAATAACAAAGTAAAAAAATGAGTAAAAATGACTTTGGTTTAATTGGTTTGGCTGTCATGGGACAGAATCTTGTTCTTAATGTCGCCAGTAGAGGTTTTAATGTTTCTGTTTACAACAGAACCACGGAGACGACGAAAGAATTTTTGGATGGCCCCGCGAAAAATACCACAATTGAGGGCTTTGATGAATTGAAGGATTTTGTTGATAGTCTCTCTAGGCCAAGAAAAATTATGTTATTGGTTAAATCGACGGCTGCTAATGACATCAATGATAGGGATGCTGTTGATAAAGTTATCGAACAACTCATTCCACTACTTGAGAACGGTGATTTGGTGATCGATGGAGGTAATTCCTATTATATTCACAGCGAACGCAGGTCTAAAGAACTATTATCACAGGGTTTACTATTTATCGGAACAGGGGTCTCAGGTGGAGAAGAGGGGGCATTGAAAGGACCAGCAATAATGCCAGGAGGTCCGTCGGAAAGTTGGGAGATTATAAGACCTATTTTTGAATCAATTGCAGCCAAAGTCGGTGGTGAGCCCTGTGTTACATTGTTGGGCCCAGGTGGCGCCGGACATTATGTTAAAATGGTTCATAATGGAATTGAATACGGCGACATGCAGTTGATCTGTGAAGCTTATAATATATTTAAATATGTAGGTTTTACACCTCAAGAACTGGCGGAGGTTTTTACTGAGTGGAATGATGGTGAGTTAGAGAGTTATCTTATCCAGATTACGAGTAAGATATTCGGTGAAAAAGATGACGAGAGTGGAGAAGCCATCGTTGACATGATTCTCGATAGGGCTGGGCAAAAAGGAACAGGAAGGTGGACAGTTATGAGTGCTGCCGAAAATGGCGTTGTTATATCAACGATTAACGCAGCCGTTGAAGCTAGAATTCTTTCTTCAATGAAAGACCAAAGGGTCAATGCATCGAATCAGCTTTCTGGTCCAAATGAAGAAGAATTAAAATCTCAATTACCATCTAAGGAAGAACTGGTAAAAAAAGTTAAAGACGCTTTGCATGCTTCTAAAATCATTTCTTATGCACAAGGCTTAGATTTACTGAAAAAAGTGGGAGAGAATCACTCATGGAATCTTAATCTTGGTGAAATTGCTAAGATTTGGAGAGGGGGCTGTATCATTAGGGCGAGCTTTTTGAATCGTATTACAGAGGCTTATGACCGTAATCCTCAATTAGAAAATCTTATGTTGGATGACTATTTTAATGATATTTTAAAGAAAAGTCAGTCAAACTGGCGAGAAATTGTCGTTATGGCGATTAAATTAGGTATTCCAGCACCTGCATTTACGGCGTCTTTAGGATATTATGATAGTTATCGCTCTGACCGGCTCCCAGCTAACCTTTTACAGGCTCAAAGAGACTTTTTTGGGGCTCATACCTATGAAAGAGTGGATAAACCAAGGGGAGAATTTTTCCATACTGATTGGCCAGACGTTATTGAAGATTAAGGCATTACAGAGTAGAGCTGCCCAAAAATGGCTCCAACTCAAAAAAAAAGGTCAAAAACAGTAATTTTCACCATAAAATCGTTTGACCATGATGACTACTCGACTATAATTCCCGCCCCCCTGACTGGAAGAAGTTAGGGATCCCACCAAAACCTCAAAGGGAGTTGCTACCAACTGGTGCCTCAACCTCTGCAGTTTTAAGGGAAGTTTGATCTTTGAGAAAACAGGTTCAATCAAACTTAAGTCCTCGGACTCAAGTAAGATTGAAAGGAAATTGAAAAAGCTAATTTGTGCGTTGCGTACCGCTCGCTTAAAGCGATGTGGTGCGCGGTAAAAGGAGTGCTTGAAAGTAGGCACTCCATTTCCCGTCAGAATATTTGTCAAAGCTGGTTTACCAGCAAAGACTACATACTTTCTTTTCGGAGAGTTTGATTCTGGCTCAGAACGAACGCTGGCGGCGTGGATAAGACATGCAAGTCGAACGAGATCCTTAGCAAAGCTTGCTTTGCTAAGTCTAGTGGCGAACGGGTGAGTAACACGTGAGCAACCTGCCCAGAAGCAGGGGATAAGCCACCGAAAGGTGGTCTAATACCGTATGTGATACCAAGAGGCATCTCTTGGATATTAAAGGGGGGGACCTTCGGGCCTCTCACTTCTGGATGGGCTCGCGGCCTATC
>JACETS010000178.1 GCA_013911195.1 Verrucomicrobiales bacterium
TGATAATTTTGCGTTAGGTAAAATAACTCCGCTTTCAAGACCAAAGTCACCTAGGCTGAATATTTTATGATCACCACCAGCAAAACAAAAAGGTGAAAGTATAAAGAATAAGGACAAGAATTTTATAATTTTTATTTTAGTCATTTAACTATGATTCTATTTATACCGCATTCTGCAACGCCTGAGAAACTTTCCTAGTAATATCTTCACTCATAACCTAACAGGCGCGCAGGGTGCATCGTAGGTTATTTATTTTTTCTTCGGGAAATATCTTGGACCCATCGTGAGACTATTATGACCATATGCAATTTTAATGAACTTTTGGTTCTTTACTAACTCAAAGTCACCAACAACATCGTAAACTTCTATCCTCCCATGAGCCGGACTACCATGGAACAACTTGTCACCCTCAGGTGTAAATTCTATTCCTTGACTGCCTCCTGAAGCATCAATGTGATAAAGAAGTCTTGGCGGATCTGATTCAATATCAAGAACGGCTAAAGCGTTTTTTTGGTGGGCAAGACATGTAACAACTGCCATTTTTCCATTAGGGTGAAAAGCAAAACTTTCTAACCCGTCACCAACCTGTTTGATCACTTGAGTTATCTTGGGCCTATCTAAAGTAAGGTCAGCAATTAATATGTCACATAAATCTAAACCATTGTAAATAGTTCTTTGACAAATAAAACCTCTCTTACCGTCAGGAGAAATCCTTAAGATAACGCCTGAGTCCAGATATTCAGTATCCAGACCTGACTCTATTTGAATATCATTTATGTGGATAACTTTATTGTCTTTAATTTCGTACCATTCTGGAATAGCAGGCTTGCCAGGAACTCTTGGGGATCTCGCTGCAAGAATATTTTTTCCATTAGGATGAATCCAAAAACAACCAAGCCCATAGCTAATTTTACTTCTTTCTAACTCAATTAATTTTCCATTTTTTAGCGTGTAGGTGATAAAATTTTCTAAGCAGACGGCAATAAAACGCTTTTTATCAGGGTGTGATAGTATGTGGATTGGTTTGTCGTCGACCAAAACTCTATCAACAACTCTGTGATTTGAGTCATATAAATCGACAACTTGAATCATATCAGAAAGTTGAGGCGAAAGATTTTCTTTTTGTAATAACTCAGGGGTCAGTTCCCTATTTGTTAATGGTTCGGTAAGTGAATACGAAAGCTTGTCCAAGGGACTACCCTCACCTCTCCAAGAGTGGTTGGTTGAAATGCCATATCTACCATCAGAGGACATGGCCATAGTGGGAGTTCCAGCGATTGTAGCTGCAATAGTCCCGTAAACTGTCTTTACAATTGGTGGATGATCAGGTCCCAAATGTATGACGGAAAATGAATCTTTGGCAGCAAGTCTGTTATCGTAAGGTTTAACACTGGAAAATAGCCATATTGCCTCGGTTTCCCCATCCTGTGTACTAAAGAGAGTTAAAGGAGTTTGCGTTGTTATGTAAGGCTTTTCTTCTGCACGTAGAATACACGCACTTAAAAATAATAATATTATGGTAATAGGCTTTATTATGATCATTTTAATTTTTTAATAGATTTCAGTTACTTTTATCTAACTGATACAGAAAAAACATCAAGTCTAGTGTTGCATTATCAACACTGTTAATAACAGAACCCAACCACCGCTAATGGTCCATGGCAGGTGGGCACCCCACACAATCCCCGAACAAGGGACCATGGATCAGGGGTCAGTGGTTATTTAGCTTCAGCTTCTTTCCTTGAATCAACAGGTTCGCCTTTACTGTTCCAAAACTTTTCATAAATACGTTTGCTGCCCTTGAACTTTGCTTTGTATGACGTCTTCCCGTTTTTATGCCAATTAAAGATTAACCCATCATCAGGCTCGCCTTTGCTGTTCCAAAACTTTGCAGAAATCTTTTCACCGTCCTTGAAGTCTACTTCCCTCTTTTTCTGCCCGTTTTCATGCCACCAAACGCATAATCCATCCTCTTTACCATCCTTGAAGTACCTTTCCGACGACTTTTCCCCGTTCCGATGCCAGTGAGTGTGTAGCCCTTCCTTCTTTCTATTCTCGTAGTTTCCTTCACTAAACTTATTCCCATTACTGTACCACGACAACCATATCCCATCCCTCACGCCATCCTTGTATTTCCCTTCGCTCCGCTTCTGACCGTTTTCATACCACGACGCCCATGGCCCATCATCCTTGCCGTCCTTAAAGTTTCCTTCTTGGCTTTTTTGTCCGTTTTCATGCCACAACACGGCCTTGCCTGTATAAAGAGTATCTGAACCTTTAAGATAAGCGATGGTATAACCTTCACGAAAATCCAATTCATCCCAATTAATCCCCTCGTTTTTCCCCACACACCCCCCAAGAAGCAGGGGCAGTGTTACAATGATCAGGAATAAGGGTACGGGGTTCATGGGTTATTTTTGAGCTTCTTCAAATGAATCAACAGGCTCGCCTTTGCTGTTCCATAACTTTTCAGAAATCTTTTCACCATCCTTGAAGTTGGATTCTATTCCCTTCTGTCCATTTTCATGCCAAGCCACATACAGCCCGTCTCTCCTGCCATCCTTGTAGGTTCTTTCCGACTTCTTTTGTCCGTTGTCATGCCACTCCTCATACAGCCCCTCCTGCTTGCCGTTCATCCAGTTTACTTCTGCCATTTTCTGCCCTCCAATTTCATGCCACGCGATCTCTGAGCCTTCTTTTTTACCGTTCTTGAAGTTCATTTCTGCTTTCTTCTGCCCTATTTCATACCACACAAAGGATAACCCCTCTTGTTTTCCATTCTTGAAGTTCATTTCTTTTTTCTTCAGTCGGTTTGCATGGAACTCGAATAATTTTCCTGTATAAGGGGTATCTGAATCTTTTAAGTAGATGAAACCTTTACGGTTGATTGTTTGGTCTAAATTAACCCCACCTTCAGCTTCTTCTAATGAATCAGCAGGCTCGCCTTTGTTGTCCCAATATTTAGAAGCTCTTATTATTCCAAATCTATAATACTCTTCAGATCTTATCTTCCCATTCGCAAACCAAGTTACAGAATCACCATGTTGCTTTCCTTCACTAAAATTTGTTTCAAGCCTTTTCTCTCCATTGACATACCACATAACCTGTAGCCCATCCTCCTTGCCGTCCTTGAAGTTTGCTTCGATCTCCTTCTGTCCGTTTTCGTGCCAACTCTTCACTAGCCCCTCCGGTTTACCGTCTTTCATATTTGTTTCCATTAGTTTCTGCCCGTTTTCATACCACCCAAAGCTTAACCCCTCCGGTTTACCGTTCTTGAAGTTCATTTTTGCTTCTTTTTTCCCATTTTCATACCACGTAACTAATCCATCCGGCTTACCGTTCTTGAAGTTCATTTCTGCTTTCTTCTGCCCGTTGACATACATTTTAAAACTCTTTCCTGTGTAAGAAGAATCTTCGAAATATGCGATCCCGTCACGAAACTCCAAATCATCCATTTTAACGCCGTCAGTGTTGGGTTTAGACTCAGCGAGTGGTTCTTCAGTCTTAGCTTCCTCTTTAACTTCCAGCTCCTTTTCTTCTACGGGCTTAGTCTCAGTGGTAGATTCATCCTTTCCGCTACATCCCACAGCGAGAATGGTGATAGCAATCAATAGTAAATTCTTCATCCCAAAACCCTAACGCTCCACACAAAACTAACCAATTACAAAATCACGATAAATTTATAATGGTCAATGGCAGATGGCAGGTGGTCACCCCACACAATCCCCGAACAACGGACCATGAATCATGGGTTATGTGGGGTGGGATTTTCACTTATTAACTTTTCAATGCTAACATCCTACAATGCACAAGGTGCGTTACTATTTGTTATTGGTCGGGGGTGAATCTTTTTGTTCACTATTACTATTGATTTCTTGAGCCTTTAATAATCCCTCTAATGCTGTTCTCAGTTTTTGACCTGATAGAGATCGAATCGGATCCCTCTCTTGAAAAAAGAGTTTTATTGTTCGCTCGTCCTTCAAGATTACATCGAGACCAAATTCTTCTAGTGAAATATCAATATTCATCGCTGTAGTGGTTATACCCGATACATCAGGTATAGATTCTAGACTATGGACAATCCTGTTGAAAACTCCGTAATAACCGAACTCATAACCCCTATTTTTAGCTATATCCCATCGATAAAAAAGTACATAACCTATCACAGTAAGGATAATAAGAGTGATTGATAGTAATAGATTCTTATTAATCTTATATTTCATTGCTGAGGTTTGAACATCTTCGTCGAACATCTAAGTGCAGTCACTGTTGCGCTTTGTTCGGCAATGACTTGTTCATTTATGGGACTGCTCACTGAGATTAAAAATCTGGGGGGTGCACTCTG
Organism: Verrucomicrobiales bacterium; assembly: GCA_013911195.1. Taxonomy (GTDB): domain Bacteria; phylum Verrucomicrobiota; class Verrucomicrobiia; order Verrucomicrobiales; family DEV007; genus EC70. The sequence goes on from JACETS010000178.1 coordinate 4,346, forward strand.
CTTTGGGGGGCATCAAGCTCGCGTTTTGGCTTACCATGGCCAATGGCAAATGTGCTGCGCTTCCGGTCCAAGCCAGCCTTCCAAGTTCCTCGCTCCGTCACGGTGACAACATCCGAAGTCGCGTCATAGGTCAGGGCAACATCCCTCCACCGAGTGGCTTGATGGTCAATGTAGCACCAACCCCAGCCCCCCTTTGGGGAACGCATATAGAATGAGACTGTATAAGGCTCAAAGCTCCAGTTGCATCGTTGAGTGACTCTGTACTCTGAGCCGTCTGGCAAGTGGATTGATGCCAGTAGACCGCTGCCGCCAGGTTGGACAATTGCAAAAAAGAGTCCGGAAATCGTGATGGTGAAAGCAATGCAGCAACAAAGAGAAATTCGAATGGTCTTTTTGAATACAGTTTTCATGAGATTACTTTAGTGCTCCCTCCAACGAATCAATAGTTTTACCTTTGCTGTTCCAATACTTTGCAGAACCTCCGACTAATTTGCCATCTTTGAAGTTTTCTTCCGCCTTCTTTTGCCCGTTTTCATGCCACCTGACATGTTTACCTTGTTCCTTGCCATCCTTAAAGATTCCTTGAAATCTCTTATGTCCGTTTTCATACCAATACAACCAAGACCCATCCATTTTACCGTTCTTATAGTTTCCTATATATTTTTTTTGATTATTCTTATGCCAAAACACCCATAACCCATTCCTGTTACCTTTATTAAAAGTTGCTTCACATTTTTTACTTCCATCATCATACCAGAATAGCCACGAATCTTGATGTTTACCATTTTTTAGAGAGCCTGAAGCCCTTCTCTGACCATTTTTATACAGTTCGAAAACTCTGCCTGAAAAAGGAATTCCTGATTGTTTCTTAACTAGTACAGG
>JACETS010000179.1 GCA_013911195.1 Verrucomicrobiales bacterium
GGTATAAATCTGGCAGACAATCAATATACTTCACCTGTTGGTTCGGTCATTACTGCACGGTCACAATCTAGAAACTGGAGCAAGATCATCGTCAATGGAGACGGTTTTACCTCCCAAGGCCCCTCAAGAGCACATTTTGGATTAGGTAAAATTAAAGAGTTATCAGAAATAGAGGTTGTCTGGCCAAACGGTAAAAAAACAATTCTTAAAAATCCGAAACTTAATCAATATCACCAAGTCTCAATTAATTAAATTGGTGATATTTTTCTAAAACCTCCATAAATAAATACTTAAGTATCTCTATGAGACATCTCATTCATTGTTTAATAATTAATATATTTCTCTGCTTCATATGCTCAGCAGAGAAAAAAACTAACATCATTTACATTTTATTGGATGATGCAGGATATGGTGATCTCTCTTGTTATGGGCAAAAAAAATTTAAGACCCCAAACATTGATCGATTGGCACAAGAAGGCATTAAATTTACACAACACTATTCCGGGTCGACCGTCTGTGCACCAACGAGATCAGTTTTAATGACTGGTCTACATACTGGTCATACTCAGATAAGAGGCAATAAAGAGGTCAGGCCTATTGGACAGCACCCAATACCTAAAAATGCTTTTACTATTGCAGAAGCATTAAAAAAATCTGGCTATCAAACCGGTGCATTCGGTAAATGGGGACTTGGTAGTCCCGGTTCAGAGGGGGCTCCTGAAAATCAGGGTTTTGATAGATTTTATGGTTATAACTGTCAGCGCAATGCTCACACTTACTATCCTACATGGTTATTTGATAACGAAAAAAAAATAGAACTAGATGGAAAAACTTATTCTCATGATTTGATCATGGAAAAGGCTATTGAATTCATAAGGTCATACCAAGATGGTCCGTTTTTTTGTTTCTTACCTCTGGCCATTCCTCATGCCTCAATGCATGTCCCTGAAAAATACGCTGCGCCATTTCGCAAAACCTTTTCAGAGCATGAAAATAAAATTGGAAAATACAAAGGACCAAATGTCAAAAATCCAGCAGCAATGTTTGCCGGTATGATGACAAAATTAGATGAAGGCGTTGGCGATATTTTAAATCTCATCAAAGAACTGGAAATTGACGATCATACCGTAGTTATTTTGAGCTCGGATAATGGCCCTCATAGAGAAGGCGGACACATGCCAGACTACTTTGATTCGAATGGTCCTTACAGAGGATATAAAAGGGATCTTTATGAGGGAGGAATAAGGGTTCCGCTAGTTGCTAGATGGCCCGGCAAAATAAAACCAAATGCCATCACTAATCATATCAGCGCTCATTGGGATATTTTTCCAACCTTTTGTGAAATTGCCGATGTTGAAACCCCGGAAAACTTGGACGGGATCAGTTTTCTGCCGACTCTCTTGGGCAAAGGAAGCCAACAAAAACATGAATACCTTTATTGGGAATTCCATGAGAGAAGCGGGGCAAGAGCGGTACGCTTTCAAAACTGGAAAGCAGTTCAAAAGAATCTAAAAAAACAGAAAGCCCCTCCCATCGAAATCTATAATCTTAAATCAGATCCTGGTGAAGTTAAAAACCTATCAAAAGAAAAGGCTGATATTATTACAAGAGTAAAACAAATATTCAGTGAAGCTCATTCTCCCAGCGAAATATGGAAAATGAGGTGGGAAAAGTAATTTTTTGATATTAAATTCAAATTGACCCGTTAAAGTAAATTATGCTCTTCCGCTGCATCGTCATATTTCTAGCAATAACAAAGATTGCAAACGCAGAGGTCAGTTTTAACAACGACATACGACCATTGTTATCGAACCATTGTTATCGATGTCACGGACCCGATGAAAACGAACGAAAAGCCGGACTCAGATTAGACACTTTTGGGGGAGCAACTAATGATAACGACGGCATTAAGGCTTTGGTACCAAAAAATATTGATGAGTCTGAAATCATTTACCGCATTACTTCAACTGATCCCGATGAAGTAATGCCACCTCCGAATGCCGGGGACAAACTTAGCCCCGAACAAATCAATACAATTAAACAGTGGATTTCAGAGGGTGGTAAATACGAAAAACATTGGTCCTACCAAAAACCAAAACGACCCGTAGTTCCAAATTCAAATTTCAAAGCTTTAATCAACAACCCAATTGATAATTTTATTCACAATAAATTAGAAGAAAACGATTTAAAACCATCGCCTGAAGCATCTAAAGAAACACTTATAAGAAGAGCTTCCCTTGATCTTACGGGTCTTCCACCAACAAAAGATGAATTAAAGCAATATCTGCAAGATCAAAATGAACATGCTTATGAAAAAATGATCGATCGGCTTTTGGCCAAAGAATCATATGGCGAGCACTGGGCCAGAATGTGGCTCGACCTTGCTCGATATGCAGATTCTGCAGGTTACGCCGATGATCCTCCTCGTACGATATGGGCTTACAGAGATTATGTCATTCGTTCATTCAATAGCAATAAACCATTTGACCAGTTCACTCTCGAACAAATAGCAGGTGACCTTTTAGAAAACCCAAGCCAAGATCAACTAGTCGCAACAGCCTTTCATAGAAATACACAAACAAACAATGAAGGTGGAACAAATGATGAGGAGTACAGAAATGTTGCAATCGTTGATAGAGTAAATACCACCTTGGCAACCTGGATGGGTACTACAATGGCTTGTGCGCAATGTCATACTCACAAATACGACCCCATCAGTCATGAAGATTACTTCAAAACATTTGCTATTTTCAACCAAACGCAAGATGCAGATAGAAGAGATGAAAGCCCTATCATTAAAGTTATGAGTCAAGGTCAAAGGGATGAATTGAAAGATCTAGAAGAAAAAATCAAACAGCTTGAAAATGAGTTAATCGCCAAGAACGAGGTCAACCTCAAGGCTCTAGATAAATGGGAAAATGGTCTTAAGGAGGACTCCAAAAAATGGAAACCTCTCAAAAGTCTTATTTTGAAGGCTGATTCAGGAGCCACTTTTAACAAACTTGATGATGAATCATATCTAGTGAGTGGGAAAGAAGCTCCCACGGACACTTATCATATTTCAGCGAATTCTAGTATTGAACAAATCACTGCAATCAGAATAGAGACTTTAACTCATGAGAGCTTGAGTCACTGGAAAGGACCCGGTAGAAAGGGAAACTTTGTCCTCAATGAAATAATCTTATCCTCAGCACAAAATTCTCCGACCAAGAAGGGGCGTTACGTTCGCATCGATTTACCGGGTAACGGAAAAATGATTCATTTGGCAGAAGTTGAAGTTTTCAGTGGCAATCAAAATGTTGCCCTCAAAGGAATTGCCTCTCAATCAAGTGACTATTTGAATGCAAAAGCATCAAGAGCAATTGATGGTAATACTAATGGTGATTACAACAAAGGGAGTGTCTCTCATACGGCAACTGGAAAAAATGATCCTTTTTGGGAGGTGGATTTAAAATCAATACAGGACATTTCTCGTATTATCATTTGGAACCGAACTGATGGAACTGTTAGCTCACGCCTTGATGGGTACAAACTTAGCATTCTTGATAAGGATAGGAAAGCGATCTGGGACAAGACATTTTCCAAGGCACCTACCTCAAACGAAGTCGTTTCTCTAAGCGGTGAAGAACATGCCCGCTTCAGTAAAGCAACTTCCAGTTTTGATCAGGAAAAATTTGGTGTCTCATTAGCAATTGATGGGGATGATGGAGGGCACTCAGGGTGGGCAGTAGGACCTAACGCAGGGATGAATCATCATGCTGTTTTTGAATTACAAAGCCCCTTCAAACATAAAGATCTTAAATTTACCCTGAAACAAACTTACGCTGAACATGCCATTGGAAGACTACGAATATTAGTTACCGATGAGCCATTACCTCAAAGAGCGATACCCATCAAAATTGCAAAAATTCTACAAACACCAAAAGAAAAACGCTCTGACCAACAGATATCTACACTCTTGGAACATCTTGCAGAAATTAACCCATTGGCCAATGAGTTAAGCTCTCAACTAGTCAAAGCAAAAGACAAAATTAAGTCAATAAAGCCCTCAACTACTGTGCCTGTCATGAAACAGTTGGGGAATGAAAAATTGAGGAAAACTCACATTCAAATTAGGGGTAACTATCTCTCTAAAGGTAAAGAAGTCACTCCCGGCATTCCAGCGATCTTCGATCAGCCGGTTCAAGTTAAATCGCCAAATAGGTTAACCTTAGCAAAATGGTTAGTTAATAATGAAAACCCATTAACTTCAAGAGTTATGACCAATCGGCTTTGGGAAAAGATTTTTGGAGCTGGAATCGTTGCCACAAGCGAAGAATTTGGATCTCAAGGTGAGCTACCAACCCACCCAGAGTTACTCGATTGGTTATCGATAGAATTTATGGAAAATGGTTGGGATATGAAATCGCTACTAAAGCTCATTGTGACATCATCAACATATCGTCAGGATTCGTTGATCAATGCAGAGCATCGGGCCAAAGATCCTTTCAACAGATGGTATTCGCGCGGACCTAGATTCAGACTTTCTGCGGAAATGATTAGAGATCAAGCCTTATCTGTTTCAGGGCTATTAAGTTCCAAAATGTATGGCGCTCCAGTAAGACCACCGCAACCAAACCTCGGTGTAAAAGCCGCGTTTGGAGGTGGTATCGATTGGAAAACATCTGAGGGCGAGGATCGTTATAGACGAGGAATTTACACAAACTGGAGAAGATCTAATCCTTACCCTTCTATGACGACATTCGATGCGCCAAATCGAGAAGTTTGTGTTGTCAGAAGAGATAGAACAAACACCCCTTTGCAAGCTTTAGTCACCTTGAATGACCCGGTCTATGTAGAAGCGGCAGTCAGCCTAGCTAGAAAAATGTACACAGTGGCAAAATCTGAGAACAATGTTGTATCAGGCTTACAAGAGGGATTTAAATTATGCCTTTCTCGAACAGCAAAAGAAGATGAACTTGGCAAAATTAGTAAGCTTTTCAATCAATCACTTGAGCATTATCAAAACAATCCTGAATTGGCAGGTCTAATGACTGGTAATTTAATGGATAAAAATAATGATTCTTTTAACAATAGTAGACTTGCTGCTCTCACGGTGGTTGGCAACGTGCTCCTCAATCTAGACGAATTTTTGATGAAACGATGAATATTCACGAACAACAATTACAGCATCAAACTCGAAGACACTTCTTAGC
>JACETS010000018.1 GCA_013911195.1 Verrucomicrobiales bacterium
GGATATAACTCCATCCTGATCTTTTGCCATTCATCCCACCATTTAATTGAATGATGCCAGTAGTCATTTAGTGCGTCATCTTTTTGGTGTAGAGAAATTATTTCCTCAAGAATTGCATTTCCTGAGTAGAGCTTTCTTTTTTCTGGAGCTATTTTGATTAACTCCTCTACAATTTGGAAAGCTTCTTTAAATCGATTAAGTTCTAAGTTTATAAAAATGGACCTAATGCGAAGATCAATGTATTGAGGGAAATCATTTATTTTTTCATTACTTATTGTGTAGATGGCCAATGATTCATCGAATTTTTCCAGTGATTCATTAAGTAAGCCCAATTCTTTTAAACAAGTAAAATAAACCTCATTAGTTAGTCCTTTTCTTTTTAATAGTTCATTAATGATGTTTGCTTGTTTTTGATGTTGCCCAATTCTACCGAAATGTTTTGCGGCAAGGAATCTTCCTTCAATATTATATGTGTTATCTGGAGGTAAGAGACTGCATGCATTTATTAATGCAGGAAAAAAGGGCTTATTGGTTAGTTTGTTTTTGGACTTTCGTTCATGTAATTCGACGATTGCAGATAACTTCCAAAGTCTTTCTGGAAAGTTTTTGCTTTCTGGAAATTTAATTAAATAAACAACAGTGTTTAAAATAAAATCATCAATGTTTTCTGGGTTATCGAATTTGTTGATAAGATTCTTTAATTCAACTTCTGAAACGTTAGAGTTTAATTTTGTTCTGAATTCTGATTCGTTTAAAGAATTTGAAAGAACATAGGATTTAAGTTCGCGGCTAATTGAGTTACAGCTTTTTTGAAGAGCTGATGGTCCCTTTGATGGATTAAGTAATCTATCAATTGCATTTTTGACTGAGGGAGGAGGGGTTTGAGGTGCTGAATCTGTATTGGTTGGGTGATAAGCATAACAAATGAAAAGATATGAAAAAATTAAAATGCCAGTGAGTCTGAGTTGACTGTGTCTAAATTTTTTTTTAATCAGTTTCATAAATAATATTTATTATTCAATAGTATTAAAATTAAATGATTTTGGTAGTTTTACACCACTGATAATTAATACAAATTCACCTTTGGGAGAACGTTCATTAAAAACATTTTTAATTTCTTTTACTGTTCCTCTAATGAATTCTTCAAACTTCTTTGTCATTTCTCTGGCTATTACTAATTGCCTTTCAGGGGATTTTTCATTCAATATTTCTAGTGTGGATTGTATTCTGTGAGGGCTCTCAAAAAAAACTGAAGTTTCTTCCCTTAATAAGGCTTGGTCTAATTCTTTTGATCTAGCACCTTTTTTTGTCGATAAAAAACCTCCGAAGAAAAATTTGTTGGCTGGTAGACCGGCGCCTGCAATAGCTGATGTGACTGCCGAAGGTCCGGGTATTATTTGTATTTCATGATTAGCACTGGCAACTTTATGAACTAGTCTTGCTCCTGGGTCTGAAATAAGCGGTGTTCCTGCATCAGAAATGTAGGCAACTAATTTTCCCTCATCGAGAGCTTTAATGAGACTCTCAATTCTAGAGGCTTCATTAAATTTATGTAAACTTATACGTTTTGAAGTGATATCATATTTATTTAAAAGTATGCTGCTATGTTTTGTGTTTTCACACGCTATTAAATCGGAGGCTTTTAACGAATTGATTGCTCTTATTGAAATGTCTTCAAGATTTCCGATTGGAGTTGAGACCACAATGAGTTTTCCTGATTTTGGTGGCATCTAATTTAATAACCTTCACTTAACTTGTTAGCTAGTGACATAGCCAATTTTTCTGCGGCGTTTCTTAAAGAATGGTTTTCTGTAAGTTGAAAATTAGGGTTTAAGTATGAACTTGATTTAGCTTTAACGTTGCCTTTTTCAATCGTTACCCCATTTGAATTATTCAAAACTCGATATTCAATTTCGATTGTAAACTCCATTTCTGTTGTTCTTAGGACGTTTTCTCTATTTGCTCGTAACTGCTTACGTTCAATGTTTATGATTTTAATGTTTAGAGTCGCATCAGAATTTCTTTCATTTGCAATTTTGAAGGCTCCCTTTTCCTGAATTGATCTTATAATTGCGTTGGTAATTAAAGATTGTAACTTGGGTTTCAACACATCGCTTTTGACAATCGGAACAGCAATGCTCTCAATAGATTTGTATTTTACAGGTTTATTATTACCGAGTCTGTAAGATGAGCATGAGGATAAAAGTGGTAATACAAAAATTAGAATAATTAATAATTTAGAATACATAATTTTTGTGCTTATGGCTGCTCTAAAGGCTTAAAATATAATTGATTATGATTCTTCTGGTGGTGGAGGCGATATAAGGGGGCCATCCTCAATTGCAGGGGTGGTCGTATCAACTTTATCGCTCCTTTGTGATTTATTCGATGTCTCTTTGAGCTTTTTCTTTGTTGTTTGCGCAGTATTGCTTTTCGGTGTTGAAGCTGATGTTGAGATTTTGCTTAATATATTAATTCTTTGAGTTGCTAATTCTCTGATTGTATTGTTAGAGGTCTTTGCTGCTTTTTCATAATAAATGACGGCGCTTCTCAATTGATTTTGTTTCTCATAGAATAATCCTGTTTCGTAAAGCTGGGTGCCCTGAATTGAGTTTAATTGTTTAAGTGCAATTTTTGCTTCTTTTGCTCGCGGGCTATTTTCATAGGCGACTATGACATCTTCCATGGCATTTTTTGCATAAGTAATATTTGCGGAATCTCTACTACCTAAGTTTATCTGTTTTCTTGCGATATCTCCTATTCTGTATTGAGCCTCAGAGGAAAGTTTATGATTTGGATATTTATCGACTAACTTTTGGTATGAGGCAATCGCTAGGGATATCTTTTTGTCATTCTGATAGGATTCAGCAAGGGCAAACTGAGCTAATGGAGAATATTCTGAGAATGGTGCGCTTTCAATTATGGATTGAAACCAACTCAATAATTCCGAGTCTCTTACCCCGTCAGGAAGTAGTTTTAGTTTTTTTTCTTTTTTATCTGAAAGAACCCCATTTGCAATTTTGTACTGATTTGAAATGGCTTTCATAAATGAATCACTTGATTTGTGTTTAACAACAAAATCTTGAAAGGCTTCGAATGCTTTTTTGTCCTTACCTAGTTTCATGTAATATTCACCAATCTTAAACTGACTTTCTGCAGCGGCTGTGGTGAATGTGTATTTTTTCACTATATTTTTATGAATGCCTATTGCTACTCTTTCTCTTCCTTTTTTTTCATTTTCGATAGCTTTTGTTAAATCTTTCCTAGCAATAGGTTCTTGAGCTTCGAGCTTTTCTCTTGATGGAACTTTAGAGAGATCTCTTTTAAAATAGTCTAAGATATCAGCTTTGGATTCCAGGCAATTTGAAAATACCAAAATGAACAAGGTTGTATTAAATGTAGTTAACTTTAATGATTTAAACATCTATTAGGTGTATTTGATCAGATAATAATATATATAATTATTAATCATTAGCACATTTTTAAGTCGATTCTTTATACTATGTACAAGGTTTTGATTAAAAAATGTTTATTATTGGTGTAGAAGTTCATTGATTTACTGTTTATGGCTATTTTTATTGGATCGAGTTAAATAATTTAAAATTAAGAGAAATTGAAAAAGAGGCAATTTGTAGATCATGTTCGGGTTTTTGCTAGGGCAGGAGACGGGGGTAATGGTATTGTACACTTCCGTCGTGAAAAATATATACCTAAGGGCGGACCTGATGGTGGAGATGGAGGTGATGGAGGGAGTATTATTATCAAGGCTGTTAATGATACTGACAATCTGACTCATTTATTTTTCAATTCTCGTATCATTGCAAAATCAGGTGGTCATGGTCGGGGTCAGGAAAAGAGAGGGAAGTCTGCTGATGATTTGACTGTAAGAGTTCCTCAAGGAACTCTAGTTTATCGAGCTGATGATGAGGGCGTACCTCTTGAGGAACTTAAAAAAACGACCGAACCTATTGCTGACCTTACTGATAACTCACAAGAATTCTTATTGGCTAAGGCTGGAAAAGGAGGACAAGGAAATGTTAATTTTAAGTCGCCAACAAATCAAGCGCCTCAAGAACATACACTCGGGACAAAAGGGGAAAGTGGTTATTTTTATTTAGAGCTTCGTCAAATTGCAGACGCAGGATTTGTGGGCTTTCCTAATGCAGGTAAATCAAGTTTATTGGGTGCATTATCAGCTGCTAAACCAAAGGTTGCAAATTATCCATTCACGACGTTACAACCATCTATAGGGATTATTGAATTTAGCAGTCTTGTTAGAGCATCTTTGGCTGATATACCAGGTCTTATTGAGGGTGCCCACGAAAATGTTGGACTGGGGCATAATTTCCTTCGTCATATCATGCGATGTGATCTTTTATTATTTGTAGTCGATGTTGCAGGAGTTGATATGCGGGATCCTGTTGAGGATGTTGAAACTTTACGCAAAGAGATCAAAATGTATTCGGAGGAGTTGTCTTCTAGAAATTGGTTGTTAATTGCAAACAAGATTGATATTGAAGGGGCTAAAGATAACCTTGAGGTTTTAAAGATAAGGTTTCCAAATTTGGAAATTATTCCAGTATCTGCACTTTCGGGTGAGGGAATTGATCAATTGAAGACACGGTTGAAGGATTTGATTGGCAAGGAAATTTATTAAGCCCTAGAGATTAAGACAAATGCCGATAATTCCAATTATGGCTAAAAATGTTGCGGCTACAGATTTCTTACTGGGAACATCTTTCTCGAAAATGTATGCCAAAGGAATTAAAATTAGAGGGCTTGTCGAAACGATAGCCATGCTTTCTCCACTAGTCATTGTTCTTAGTGATTCTTGAAAACATGCAACGCCACAAACCGGGCCAAATAATGCTGCAAAGATTAACCAATGAATAAGTCTAGTGCTTTGGATTTGCGTTTTTTTATAGAAAAATATTCGTTTAACTGAGTAGATAACAGCTAGGAATATCATTCCTGCAAATACTCTTTGAAAAGCCTGACTGATGCCAGTGATTGATACATTGTCATTGAGTGCAATTTGTTCAGCTATTCTGCTTGTTGTCGCTCCAAACCCTTGCCCTAGTCCAGCGATGAATGCTGCAATTATACCTAACTTAAGTTTTTTATAATTTTGTTTTTGTTGTTTGTTTGGAAAGAACGCAAGTGTTAAGCCAGTTAAAATCAAGAATATGAATAGCCATGTCGTTAACTTTATAGACTCTTTAAGGAATATTATGTCTGCGAATGCACCGATAACGGTAGCGGTACAAAAATTGATTAGAATGGTTAACCTTGAGCCTATTTTTGAGAGAGCCAAAAACAATGCAATATCTCCCATCCCAAATCCTATTAGACCGCTCAAACAGAGTATAGATGATGCATGAAGGTGAAAACTATCTGGAAAATAAATAAATGTGATAATACCTAAAATTACGGTTGCTAATGTTAACCTAATAAGATTAGCCGTTATTTGATCCATTCCTCGAGATACTCGAGTGTTGCAAATTGCTGAAAATGCGAAAAGTAATGCAGTTGTTATTGCGTAGCCCATTAAGAAAGATCTTCGAAATTATGATTAGTAGAATTTGGTGCGTTGTGATAGAAATCACTCATTAGCATCGTAATATAATCAATATATAATAATTCATGGAACATTCAGTTGATGATAAAGCAAAGATTATTTGGATTAATGGATCTTTAATTGAGGAGAGTAAAGCCAATGTCTCTGTTTTCGATCATGGATTATTAACTGGTGATGGTGTTTTCGAGACCATGATTGCATATAAAGATGTTCCATTTGCATTCACTCGCCATTACAAAAGGCTCCAAAAATCTGCTAGTGCTTTTGGTCTAAAGGTACCGGATTCAGATTTTCTCAGAGATGCTTGTATTAAGGTTCTAAAGGCAAATAATTTGTTCCCATCTAGACTAAGGATAACAATTACAGGAGGACCATCTCCACTAGGTTCAGAAAAAGGAGACGCCCCAGAAAATGTAATCATCGCCAGTTCGATTGCTCCAAAGCAACCTGAAACAAGCAGTGTGATTACTGTTCCCTATCCTAGAAATGAGCATGGTGCATTGGCAGGGCTGAAAACAACCTCTTATGGAGAAAATGTAATAGCTCTGGCTGAAGCCCATTCTAAAGGAGCTAGGGAGGCAATATTCGGCAACATTTCTGGGAATCTTTGTGAAGGTACTGGAAGTAATATATTTATTTTTTATTCGGAAAAATTAATAACACCACCTCTTTCCTCTGGATGTCTAGCTGGTGTGACTAGAGCTTTGGTAATTGAAATATGTAAGAAATTGGGAATTTCAGTTCTCGAAGATAATACCAAGTTAGAATTTTTAGAGAAAGTAGAATTCGCTTTTCTAACTTCCACTTTAAGAGAAGTTCAGGTAATTGAATCAGTAAATGATGTAATACTTCCTATTGTGACGAGTCCTATTATACAAAAAATAAAATGTGAATTTGATAGAATTTCCTCTTCAGATCAAGATCCCTAATTCGTGTCATTGTCTTGATTCATCTCCTTAAAGAATAAGGCTATTGTAATCATCCCTATTGCACATAGCAATGAGCTTATATATAAGACTTCTTTAGAACCCCAAGCTCTTGCTACTTCTCCTGCTAACAAAAAACCTACAAGCCTAGAGGGAACACTGATTAAAATAGTAAAAGCGCCTTGTATGGAATTTCTGAATCCAGGCCCAGCAACTTGATCTAAATACATTATTGGCAGAACAAACATTGAAAGAATTTCAAGTCCATGAAATATTTGTATCAGAATTGCAATTTGGATTTCTGGAAAGGTAGCAAGAAGTGACAATCGTATAGCCATCGAACCGAGTCCTATTGCTGTAATTCCTCTTAAGGAAACGTATTTTCTGATGAAATTTAATTTTGAGATGTAAATAATTTCAATGGCTACCCCTAAGGATGTTATGACGGTAATTAAATTATTTTGTATTCCAATATATTCTTTGAAAAAAACAGAAAGATAAGGGAAATAACAATTTGCTGCGGTATATGCTAGAAAAATTCCTACACAAAATGGAATCATCTTTGGAGATAATAATACTTTGAAAGAATCTCTAGTTGGGTTCTTTTTTGAAGTCTCCTCATTCACAGCATTTTTGTTCATTAAAAATGTTGCCATGTAGGATAAAAAACAAAATAAGACTGCGCACCATAGGGAATTGGCAATGGTTTTATCTCCACTTAAGACATAAAATAAAACACAGCTCGGTGCGATAAATCCGATCGAACCCCATATTCTAATTTTGTTGTATTCGACGCATGAACCGCCATTAATTTCTACTGATCGCTTATAATTGAAAAAGTATCCATCAAGAAGTGGTAAGACGGGAACAAAGGCGATGCTATACAATGTCCAAGCTAATGTGATTTGAACTGCGTTGTTTAAATAGTATAAAAAAATTAATGCAGATGCGGTTAACGTAAATGACCAGCGCAGAATCTTTCTAGTGTCTACAGATTTATCTGCCAAATAAGTCATGAATGCTGGAGTGAAAAGCATTCCAAGGCTTGAGATGGATAAGGTTAATGCAATTTGCCTTGGGCTGAAGTCCTTGGCTTCTTTTAAAATTAAAGCCATCAGTGGGCCTATACTACCAAGAGCCCCATAGCTAAGAAAAAATTGTAGCTTGATAGGGTAGAGGTTCATTTATAAGACCTAGCTTACCTGGTTGATAGGAGATTTGTTTAAAAAGGCTTTAATGTTACTAGAAACACCATTGATAAGACGTTTTCTCGATTCAACTGAGATCCAAGCGATGTGTGGTGATACAAGTAAATTTGGTATCGATTCATTTATTAAACAATGATCAGAGGGTGGTGGCTCTTCTGATAGTACATCTACTGCAGCTCCAGCGATATTCTTCTCGTTTAAAGCAATTGCTAAAGCGCTTTCATCAACAAGATCTCCTCTACTCGTATTAATTAGATAAGAGGTTTTTTTCATTATCGATAGGCTTTCATTGTTAATTAAATGTTTATTGGAATCAGTAAGAGGGCAATGCAGCGTTATTATGTCACTATTTTCAAAAAATGAGGCATACTCAAGTCTAGGCCATTCTTGGTGAATTAAGCTCTTTGAGTCCTTACGGGCAAGAACTTGTATTTTCATTCCCATTGATTCTGCTATTTCTCCAACTTTAGATCCAATATTTCCAACCCCAACAATTCCTAGACTTTTGCCACTTATTTCGGTTACTCTGTGATCTAACCTAGTAAAAATTGGGCTAGCTGGCCATAGAGATTTTTCATTCAAATATTTATAGGTCTGACCACATAAGTTCAAAATTAAGGATATTGTATGTTGGGCTACGATGGGTGTCGAATAATCAACGACATTACAAACTGTGACATTGTTTGCCTTAGCCGCGTCTACATCGATATTGTTGTATCCAGTAGCGCTTACTACAATTAATTTAAGTTTTTTTGAAGCCTCGATTATTGGTTTATCAATAATTACTTTATTAGTGATGATAATTTCTGAATCAATAACACGCTTTAAGGTTTCATTGTTGGAAGTAGTTGAGTGAATAATTAAATCGCCATGTTCACGAATACAATCTAGATTGATGTCTCCGGCATCAACTGTTGATGCATCTAAAAAAGTTATTTTCATTTTATTTATATTAAAATTATTTTTGAATTTTTGAGTAAGAAATCTTTAATAGTATGTATAAATCCAAAGTATGAAAAACAATAGACCGCCACATTGGGCAATCAAATTAACTGCCATTATTGGTGCAGCCGGTATTATATTAGGTGCATTTGGTTCTCACGGACTTGAGGGGATTTTGGAAAAAAATGGGAATGTTTCAGTATGGAAGACTGCAGTGTTTTATCATTTGATACATGCGGTGTTATTGGTGGTAATAACTCATAATTTGTCGGGTTTTAGTAAAGTAACATATCTTTTTTGTACTATAGGTATATTCCTTTTTTGCGGAAGTTTATATTTTCTTGCAATCTTTGAATTGAATTGGTTGGGGCCAATAACACCGATAGGTGGAGTTTCATTTATTCTAGCATGGTTAACTATGTTAAAAATCAAACATACTTAAAGACACTAGATTTCTAGAGTCATAATACATTCTAAATGCCTTGTTTGTGGGAAAAGATCAAAGGGTTGAGTTTGCTTAAGCTCATAACCATTTTTTATGAATAACTTCAGATCCCTCATTTGAGTTGCCGGGTTGCACGAAACATATACAACTTTTCGTGGCTTGAACTTAAATAATTGTAAAAGAAAATCTTCACTGCAACCCTTGCGGGGAGGATCAATAATGACGCTTGTTTCATTACTGTTGTACTCTATGTCTGAAAAAAGATTTTCAATTTTTCCAGATATAAACTTAACATTGCTAATTTTATTTTCTTTGAGATTCTTATTTGCCCATAAAATTGAATCATCTGATATTTCAATTCCAGTTACTTCATCAAAAGCTTTTGCGCTGGTTAAAGCGAACAGTCCGGCCCCACAATAGGCATCTACAAGAAACCTTGAATTATTTGATTTCGCTTCTTTTCTTACATGGTCTGTAAATTCTTCCAAAATGTATGGGTTGTTTTGAAAGAAACTGCCTGCAGGGAAATTGAATTTAACCTGTCCTACCATTTCTTCTGCAATCGAATCAGCCTTGGTGTGAATTTTTTTTTGATGATCAGAACGGATTAATATTGTTGCTCCTTTTTTATAGCTCGATGATCTATGGCGAATGTCATGCCTGATATCTTTCAAAGTATTATTGATATCCTCTTTTGCAATTTTACAATATTCTATATCAATAAGTGATCTTCTGCCAAATTGTTGAAAACCAATAGGGCCAATTTCCCCATTTTTTGGTTTATTAAAATGAGGCGTTATTTTAGATCTATAATTATATTTAACGGGAGAAGATATTATGTCGTTAACTGGTGAATCAGTCCCTGCCATAAATTTTAAAAGCTCTATGACTTGTTGTTTTTTCCATTTTAGTTGTTCATCATATTCAATATGTTGATACTGACATCCCCCACATTCTCCATAATAATTGCAAGATGGGACAACTCGATATTGAGAAGGGGTTATTATTTCAACTAAATCCGCCTCGCTATGGTTTTTATGATTTCTAAAAATTCTAGCTTTTACCCTCTCGCCAGGAATGCAATAAGGTACAAAAATGACCCAATTGTCTTCATCTCTTCCTACTCCAAGTCCAGTGTTTGTTAAGTTATTAATATCGATGATTGTCTCCTCATGATATTCATAGGGGCCTGATCTAAAACCTTTTGGAGGGTTGGCTAACGGTTTGGTCATAAAAATAATAATTACTAATGGTTATTTTTGAGTAATTACCAAGATTTGATTAAATTTTTTTCAGTTAGTGGTGATTGATTTGGATTGTTTGAAACTATATGTCATATTCATGATGTGATTGCTTTCCCAAAATACTTTTACCTTATAATGGGTATATGTTCAGTGGTTTCGGTTTGCGTCTTGATTTTTTTTGCCAAAAGACATCGTAATCCGCGCCTTAGGCCTAAAGCAGGCGAAGTTATTTTAGTTGGGGTAATTCTTTTTATGGGATCGGGTTTTTTTTCACACTTTACATCTGAATTATTAACCACTGATTTTGATGAAGAAAGGCTTAAGAGCAATATGAAGGCGTCTCAGATAAGGGGCTTGAGTGATCCAAGTGGTTCTGGAATTAGACGGGAAAGGTTAGATGAACTAAGAGAGGATGGAGGTGAACTCGATGTTAACAGCGCTACTAGCAGTCCTGAAAACTTTATCGAATCATTGGAAGACTAATTTTTGCTTTTGGCTCGAGACTTAAATAAAATTTTCAATGCTTTTGCGGGATCACAATTTTCATCATTGATAACTTTAAGGTGATCAATCTTGTTAAGTTTAAAATTACTATCGAGATTTCTTTGCCATTTACTTCGTTGATTTTTGTAATTTTCTTGGATGGTATTATCGTCAGTGTCAACAAGATATGATTTACCATTTTCTGGATTTTTTACATATACCTTGCCTGCTCGGGGTAGTTCAATTTCTGCGGGATCAATAATTTGAATCGCGACAAGGTCGTTTCTATGAGAGCAGAATTTTAATTCGTTTTCAAATCTTTGACTCAAGAAATCTGATATTAAAAAGATCATGCTACGTTTTTTATGACGTTTCATTATAAATTCTAAGGGTGATCCAGGATTGCTTAAAACTGGGATTGGATCATGGTTGATTAATTTTCTAAGAATTTTCATGCAATGGACTTGACCTTTTTGGGCTTCAGTAAAATGCTCAATTTTATCACTGAAAAAAATGAACCCTACACGGTCGCCGTTTCTTGCAGCACTTAGAGATAGTACTGTAGTTATTAATGCGGCTAAATGATGGCGACTTTTGTTAATACTTCCATAATTGATTGATTTAGTGATGTCGATTGCTAGGTAAATTGACAACTCTCTTTGCTCAACAAATTGTTTTATGTAAGGCTCTCCTGTTCTTGCGGTAGTGTTCCAATCTATAGAACGGACTTCATCACCATGGAGGTACTCTCTGAGATCATGAAAGTCTATCCCGCGTCCTTTGAATGCGGTTTTGTATTCACCGCTGAGATTGTCATCAACTAATCCCTTCGCTCTGATTTCAATTTTCCGGGATTCCTTAATTAGATCATTGAGAGAAGTCATTTTAAGGGACTGGGACAGATGTGAGAATTTCTTCTATTATTTCATCTGAAGTAATTTGTTCAGCTTCCGCCTCATAGGTAAGTAAGATTCTGTGTCTAAGAATATCATGAGCCACTTTTTTAACATCACTTGGTATTACATAGCTTCGGCCTTGAATGAAGGCTGTTGCTTTTGATGCAAGAATAAAATTGATTGTCGCTCTGGGTGAAGCTCCACAACGGATCATGCCTTTGATTTTTGAATCAGATGTATCATCATGTCTTGTGCTAATAACCAATGAGATTATATACTTCTTGATGGTATCCTCGACATGGATTAAGTCAGTCACTTTTCTCGAATTAGTAATGTCTGATTTGGTGAGAACTTTGTTAGTCTGAAGCTTCGATTCAGATACTCCCATTCGATCAATAATTTCCATCTCCTCATCTCGGTTTGGGTATTCCACAATTGTTTTAATGATAAATCTATCCAACTGGGCTTCTGGCAATTGATACGTTCCTTCTTGATCTAATGGGTTTTGAGTTGCCATAACCAAAAAGGGGTCAGGAAGGTCATAAGTTTTGTCGCCAATTGTTACTTGCCTTTCCTGCATTGATTCAAGTAATGCACTTTGAACTTTTGCTGGAGCTCTGTTTATCTCATCTGCCAACAATAAGTTGGTAAAAACTGGACCTAATTTTGGCTTAAAGTCACCAGACTGTGGTGAATATATTAATGTGCCTACTACATCAGCTGGTAATAGATCAGGAGTAAATTGAATTCTTTTAAACTCGATGCCTATGCAACCAGCTAAAGCATTTACGGTCAATGTTTTAGCCAGGCCTGGGACACCTTCAATTAGTAGATGTCCTCTAGTTAAAAGTCCAATTATTAGGTTTTCAACAAGAGTATCTTGGCCAACTAAAACTTTTGACATTTCCTCTTTTAGAGGATTAATCCACCTTGATGAGCTTTCTACTTCGTCTTTTAATTTAGCCGTATCGACTGACATATTAAAATTCAATATATCTATTTAAGTTGTGGATGCTTCGATTTTTTCACCAAATCTATTTTTGATTTTGTTTTCCCATACATATCGCCTAAATAAAACTTTAATCGACGCTGTGAGAGGGACAGCCAAAAGCGCTCCAAGTATTCCGCCAATCACAAGCGACCAGCAGAGTACTGAAAATATTACAGTCAATGGATGTAGGCCAACAGATTCACCAACAATTTTTGGTTGAATAAAAAACCCATCAAATTGTTGGACTGCTACAAAAACAACGATAACCCAAAGCGGGCTAGGTCCATCAACTTGACCTGCTGCAATTAAAACAGCTGGAACAGCTGTGATAATAAAACCAACAAACGGAATGACTCCGAATATTGCTAATGAAACACCTATGACAATTGCATAATCTAAACCTAACAGAAACAGGATAATGCCAGTAAGTGCGCCATCAATTACACTGACAAGTACTTGTCCTCTGAAATATGCAACGATATAACCATTAATCTCTTTAACGACGCTAACAATCTCATCTTTTAATGATGAGTCTTTTAATGGTATTATTTTATCCCAGTTCCTTTCAATAAAGGCTGAATCTCTTAAAAAAAAGAAAAGATATACTGGGACAAGAATCATTCCCACTATGTAACCAAGTACACCAACAAATCCATTGGCTGTTTTTCCAAGAAAACTAAGTAATTTTTTACTGGTTTCTGGATTTTTAACCCAATCCATTAACTTATCCCAAATTAAATTGTTTTGATCAGCCAAATCAATATTCTCTGAAGATGTTGCTTTCTCATCTGATGAATTTTCAAAAGATTCTATGAAGTTGCTAAAGCTCGACATCCTATCTTGCGCTTGATCAATTAATTTTTCTCTGTTTTCAATTAGCTGACTTAATTGATTTGAGGCAGGGATAATTATTAGTAGAGCAATAACTATGAACAGAACAATTAGCACAGAATAAATAATAAGAATGGTTTTTGTTCGTGAAAGGTTTTTGTCTTTAAGCGCTTTTTTCCTAATCCAATGGACTATTGGGGAAAGTAAGTATGAAAGTATTGCTGCAATAGCTACAGGAACAAGTACAGGCTGAAGAAGATTAAGCGCTTTTCCAATTATAGTGATTGAGCTGACGATAAGAATAATGATGACAGCAAATGAAATGCCTGTAATAGCCTTCCAAATAATAGTTTTTTGAAGAGTAGAGGGCACTTCAATTTTCTTTTGAGAATCTTCCATTCTAACATTCAACTTAAGCTACCCAAAAAAAATAATCTAGCTAAATATAATTAATGTTATTATCCGCCCGCCGCAATTTGGACTATTTCAATACTATCTCCGTCCTTTAATGATTGAGTTTGGTAATCTTTTTTTATGAGTGCTAATTGATTGAGTTCAACGATTATTTGTTTGTCATGAAGGTTTAATTTCTCAATTAGATCCTGCACTGTGATGCCCTCTTGATAATCGGAATACTTTTTTCCATTTATTTTAATGATCATGAGAAAATATTTATATGCCGTCTTATTTAATTGTTGAGGATGGATAGGTCCCAATCTTTCCAGACTGGATCCAAACCTTGTGAGCGAAGCATATCGCATACTTGATTTGGTGTGCGATTATCATTAATTTCGAATTGTTCAGCCGCTGTTTTAGAATTGCATGAATTAATATTGTCGGCGTCTTGGATTTCTACTCTCTTTCCCTTAATGGTGAAATGAAGATCATCTTTTCCTTTCCCTGTGTATCCTCCTGGTTCAGTGTGACTTCCTGCACTAATCATTGTTATTCCAATTAAAGCTAGGACGTCTCGAAATTTTTCAGATTCTCGAGTGCTTAAAACAATACCAACGTCAGGAAAACAAATTCTAAAGGCGCAAACGAGTTGAACAAAATCTCTATCCTCAAGAGAATGAGAGGGATGAAAACCTCCTGCCGCTGGTCGTATTCTAGGAAAGCTTACAGTATAGGATGCCTTCCAGCATTTTCTTTGAAGATAGTCTAAATGAGCAGCTAGAGAGAGTGCTTCTTTTTTCCAGTCGCTCAGACCAAAAAGTGAGCCAATTCCTATTCTTCTAAATCCCGCACTGTATGCTCTTTCAGGACAATCAAGCCTCCAGTTGAAATCTTTTTTTGGTCCACTTGTATGTAATTCCTTATAGGCTTTTCTGTTATATGTTTCCTGATAGACAACTAACCCTTCACAGCCTGAGCTAACCAATTTAGAATACTCATTTTCATTCATTGGAGCAATTTCAAGGGCAATGGATGGGAATAAATGCTTTATTGAATTAATGCAATCCTCTAAATATCCATTTGAAACAAATTTAGGATGTTCTCCTGCCACAAGAAGTATGCTCCGGAACCCCTGATCGTATAGATGTTGAGCCTCTGCTAAAACTTGATCAACAGTCAGAGTGACTCTTAATATGGGGTTGCTCCTGGAGAATCCACAATAGGTACAGTTGTTGATACATTCATTAGATAGGTACAAGGGGGCGAAAAGTCGCATTGTGTTGCCAAAATGCTGCCTTGTGATTTTTTTTGATTTTTTGATAATTTCTTCCAATTCACAATCATCACAAGGGGCCAACAGTCTGGTGAATTTTACCAAATTAGGATTAATGTTATTGGATAAATTTTCAAATGTTTCAACGAAACTCATTTTTATGAGATATTGTAGTTTGTGATAATTGATATACAAGTCACTGAATACTTGATTCAATCGATTCTTGATATTAACTGATTATAAATGGTTCAGTCAGAACAAATAATATGCAAAGTTGCATTTTGGTATTTTCGCCGAATGGCTCTTATGTTTTTGTTGTTAACTGGTGGAGGGGCTTGGTTTTATTATGATGGCCTAATTAATTGGCCCAATAAAAATAAGATTTATCTTGCAAAGATTGCTTTTGAAGCCGGTTCAGAAAAAAGGCAGTGGGATGATTTCACAAGGGAAATTGATAAATATGACACGGTGCTCTCAGTAGAGGATATAGAATTAATAAAAAATGTTTTCCAGGATGGCAAGCTGCCCATGCAGTGGGCTGAATATGAGATATCAACACAGGGCAAAAGGGCTCTTGCAAATATTGAATTAAACAAACTCAAAGAGGCGTTTTTGTCTGGGAAACGCTTAGATCTTAGTTGGGAGGATTTTGCAAGAAATAATGAATATCCTTTGAGTAAGGATGAATCATCAAAGTTGCAGGGAGGTATTGAAGAATTTGAATCTTTATATAATGCCTTTGAATCATCAAAGGATAGAAGAAAGTGGTCGCTCTATGGCACATTGACCGGGAAAAAGGGGTGGAGCGATTCTGAGCCAAAATATCATAATGCGAGTGAAATTATGGCGCAAATAATTATAGGATCAATTCTATTACTTTCTGCGCTTTATGTCTTGATACTTACCCTAATCAATCGAGGTAGAGCTATTGGTTCCGATGAGGGTTCATTCACTACAGAAAAAGGTTTAGTAATTGATTTTAAATCAATAAATAAAATTGATACTAGAAAGTGGAATAAAAAAGGTTTGGCTTATGTTTTTTACGAAACCGAAAAAGGATTGTCCTCTAAAACAGTTATAGATGATCTAAAATACAAAGGAGCGGATGAAATTTTAGAAAGAATTAAAAATGAATTTACGGGAGAACTGGTTGAAAATATTCCTAATGTATTAACGGACGATTAGAGTCTTATAAGTTAGAGATAAAAAGATTTAAAATATTATTAATAAAACAGCATTTATTTATAAAAATAATTAGACAGATTAAATGATTTGCTAAGAGGCGTTTAAGGGATTATAAAAATAACACTTAACAAAACTAAAATATAATTTCATGGCAAGTATTGAAGAAAAAGTTAGAGATATAATCGTAACTGAGCTAGGGGCATCTCCAGAAAAAGTGGTGGCCGAAGCCAAATTCGTTGAGGACCTAGGAGCTGATTCACTTGATACTGTTGAACTCGTAATGGCGTTCGAAGAAGAATTCGGCATCGAAGTTCCAGAAGAAGAGACAGATAAACTAATGAGTGTTGGAGCTGTTGTTAGTTACATCGAAGGTTTGAAGGGCGAGTAAAACTTTCTAGATATATTCTAACGTATTATCTTTAGTGCTGCATTACACATTATTGTAATGTAGATTATTTCTATTACCTATGTATTCTCAAGATGATATACAGTACGCACTAGAGTTTACACAAATATTATTAGAGCCCGATCGGCGCATAGATACGTTTGGTAGCACCTCTTTTGAGTTTCATTTAATTTCAGAATTGATGGACAGCGCAAACGAAACACGCGTCAGAGAAGGAATTATTCATGCTGATCGACCAACAATTATTAAACCGGATCCATACACAGATTTAGAATTTGAGGGATTTGGTGAACAGGCCGAGGCCTTTACTCAGTGGTTGCATGAAAATGCTGCTGACCTATCAATTTTAAAGTACGGTTTTAGTTTTAGAAAAGACAAAGTCAGAGAAGATATTATCAATGAACCATTCAACGAAGTTCGTGATAAAGTTATAGACAGGGCTAATGAGAGCTCAAATCCCCTTGCTGCTGTAATACATGGAGTTGACGACGCTTGGGAAGTTTGTCTTTTAAGGTTCACAGTGGAGATGATTGGAAAGTCTCAGGGTATAAATGTATTTGATTTCAAACGAAGAGGTTTGTTGTAAGTTTTTCTTCTCAGGGTGAAAGTCTATATAAGACTGCTATTTGCTTTTTTAGGTGTTTGTTTTTTAGCACTTACATTTTTTTCAGTTAATTATCTTTGGAGAGATAAAATTGAACCTCAAAAACAACTTTCTAAAGAAGTAAATAAATTAAAGAATCTACCAAAAAAAAATATTGATTATGGTCTTCCTATTTATGAAGAGGCAATGTCTTTAATCCGCAGTGAAAGATTATATGAAGGGGTAGCTAAATTACATGAACTTTTAACCTTGTATCCTGATTCAGATAAGTGTGCTGATGCTAATAATATACTAGGTGAATACAATTGTGATAATTTGTTTTCACGCGCTGAAAACAAATTCAAATCAGAGTATGAAATCACCAGAGGAGATGCATTGAATTCAATAGCAAAGAGGTTTGATACAACAACAGGCTTTATTTTAAAAATGAACAAAAGGGTTGGAACAAATATACAGCCGGGAGAAAGGTTAATTCTATGTGCGCTTAACTTTAGTGTTATTATTAATTTGAAAGAATCTAATATTAGCCTTCGGACTGAGGATAATAGATTATTCAAGAATTATAAGTTGTTGAAATTTAAATTGCCTCAGGGTGTCCCAAAGTCATTTGATACAGAAATTGACGGATTGGTTCTTGGAGACGGTAGTAAATTTATATCCTTGGCTTCTAGAGATCATGTTTCTTCGGAAAAATATATTAGAATGAAAAGAAGAGGAGTTTCAATTGCCTCAATTCTTCAAAATAATGAAAATAGTAAATATAGTACTGGATTCTTCGTCTCATCTGTGGACCTAGAAGAGTTGGCAATTTTACTAAAGTCTGGCATAAATGTTTATATCAGAAGTTGAAAATCTAAATTAAGCTCATTATGGCAACGAAAAAAACTGCGAGGAAAAAAATAGCTTCAAAAAGAGCTCAGATATCTTCTTGGAAAAGAGTTGAATTAGCTCGCCATCCAAAGAGGCCAATGATGCTAGATTATGTTGCTTCATGTTTTGAAGATTTCATTGAAGTTCACGGAGACAGGCATATAGGAGATGATGGGGCTATGCCAGGTGGGTTGGCGCGCATTGATGGCATAAAATGTATGGTTATTGGTCATGAAAAAGGTCGAGAAACCAAGGATAAGTTAAAAAGAAATTTTGGGTGCGCAGGCCCTGAGGGTTACAGAAAAGCTCTAAGAATGATGCGCATGGCTGAGAAGTTCAAAATTCCCATTGTTTCAATAATTGACACTCCTGGTGCATACCCTGGAGTTGAGGCAGAGGAACGAAATATTGCAGAATCCATAGCTTTTAATCTAAGAGAAATGATTATGCTTAAAACACCAATCATTGCCGTTGTGATTGGGGAAGGAGGCTCTGGAGGCGCTTTAGGTATTGGTATAGCAGATAGAGTTTTGATGATGGAGAATTCTTATTACTCTGTAATAAGTCCAGAAGGTTGTGCTGCCATTCTATGGAAAGACAGAAAATATGCGCCTGACGCAGCTAATGCGATGAAACTTGATGCCAGGAGTTTGAAAAGATTTGGAGTTATTGATAAAATAGTTAAAGAGCCATCACATGGGGCACATACAAATCCAAAAAGCACCTCAAAAAATCTTAAGGTAGCCATATTGGATGAAATTAAATCACTATTAGATAAACCAACTGATGAGATACTTGAAGAAAGGTATCAAAAGTATAGAAAAATTGGAGAGTTTATTAATTAGAATCGTCGTTAATTACCTTTTGAAAAGTTTTCACAGCTTCTCGTATATTATCTGATACTGAGCAAAATGGGGAGGCAAATGGAGGTGTAAACCAAGGGTATGATCCAATTATATCATCGATCACTCTGATCTCTCCGTCACAATTATTACCAGATCCAATTCCGATGGTAGGGATTTTTATGGAGTTTGTAATTTCAGAAGCTAACTTTTCTTCAACGCTTTCGAGAACAAGAGCTGAAATGCCTGCGTCCTCAAGAAGAAAAGAATCATTAAATATTTCATTTTTTTCTGATTCTATTTTTCCTTTCTTCTTGTAACCTTTTTCTTCTTTTATCGACTGTGGAAGAAATCCTAAATGACCAATAACCGGTATGTCATTTGCTAATAGCGTTTTAATTTGCTTAATGATTTGTTTTCCTCCTTCAAGTTTAACTCCATCAGCACCAGCTTCCATCAATCGATTTGCATTATTTAGCGCAGAATCAATGGTTTCATAAGATTTGTACGGCATATCTGTAATTAGAGGAGTGTTAATAACTCCATTTCTACAAGCTTTAGTATGATGAATCATCATTTCTATTGAAACATCTGTAGTATCCTCATGGCCGAATACCATCATTCCCAAGGAGTCACCAACAAGAATCATGTCGACATTTAATTCATCTAGAATTCTTGCTGTTGGATAATCGTATGCTGTTAATGCACAAATTTTTTTATTAAATTTATTTTTCTTTTTCAGTCTCAATTTTATTACCAGTTATTGCAGAACTCAATTAATGGGGGCTCAGATGATTCAAGTGTATTGAGGAGACCTGCGATTGATTTATCTTGGTTAGGCAAAATTAAATTAGGGTTAATTTTGGAGAGTGGTTCAAGAACAAATCGTCTATTTACTATCTCAGGGTGGGGGATTATTAAATCTTCGGACTCTATTAAGCTTTGACCAGCGTATAGTATGTCTAGATCTATTATCCTTGGTTCATTTTTATTTCTTTGTTTAGGACGCCCAAATTGTAATTCAATATCTAAGCATAATTTTAGTAAGTTATCTGGCTTTAAGTCAAAATACATTTCAGCCGTGGCATTTAAAAAAGTATTACATGTTTGAATACAATTTACTGGCTCAGATTCGTATACACTTGAAAACTTACATTCAGAAGGGTTAGAACTTTTACTTAATAATATATTTTTTGCCTCAGTGAGGTTCTTAAGTCTATCACCAAGGTTTGAACCGAAAGCTATACCAAAACAATTATCTTTTGTTGCGTTTTTCAATTTAGTTCAAGAACATCCTGCATGTCATAGAGACCAGGAGTTTTCTTATAAATCCATTTTGCGGCATGAAGAGATCCATTTGCAAAGGTGTTTCTGCTAGATGCTTTATGAGTTAACTCAATTCGCTCTCCATCATTCGCGTAGATAACTGTATGATCACCTACCACGTCACCGCCTCTCATTGAGTGCATGCCAATCTCCTTCTTTGTTCTTTTGCCAACGATGCCTTCGCGGCCATGCATAATGTCATTTGAATATGAGACTCCAGTTGATTCAGCTAGAATTTCACCAAGCCGCCTAGCAGTTCCGCTAGGCGCATCAATTTTTTGGCGATGATGCATTTCGATAATCTCTAGGTCAAAATCTTCACCTAGAATTTCAGCAGTTTTTTTAGTTAACCAAAATAGAGTATTTACACCTACACTGAAATTCGGAGCCATTACAATAGGAACTGATTTTGACGAATTTTTAATTGCTATCAATTCATCATCTGAGTGCCCGGTTGTTCCAATTACAATTGATTTATCTTTTGATGCACATTTTTCGACTAGCTCAGTGGTGAAGGCGTGTGTACTGAAATCAATAACAACATCACAATCATCTAGATAATCATCTAGAGCATCTCCAATATCGATCCCATTTGAGATCAAGAGTTCACTGTGATTTGAGGCACAATTTATTATGGCTTTCCCCATTCTTCCATTGCAACCAGTAACAAGAATATTGATTGGTTTATTCATTTAATCATTATCTAGTAGATTGAGCTCGTTGATCAAATTGACTAATCTGATCTTATTTTCCTTGTTTAGACCAACTAAGGGAAGGCGTAACTCGCTTGTAGATTTTCCGCAGAGAGCCATGGCTTCCTTTATGGGTATTGGGTTGGTGTCTAAGCTTAAAAGGCCTTGAAATAAAGGTTTACATTTATCATCGAGTATTTCTGCTTCATCGTATCTCTTATTTAATAGATGCTCAACTAATGTGGAAAGTTGATTAGGTATAAGATTAGAAGCAACACTAACTACACCCACAGCTCCATTTTTCATAAAAGACATTGTTAAGGCATCGTCCCCACTCAAAACTTCATAATTTATGGGAAGTTGATCTCTAATTTCTCTAACACGAGAAACATTTCCGCCGGCCTCTTTCATGGCTCTAATATTAGGGCATTGCGTATGAAGTCTTAACTGTGTTTCAACAGAGATTTCTATTACCGATCTTCCCGGAATACTATAAAGCATGATGGGTAAATCGGTTTCCGATGCGATTGCTCTGTAATGTTGAAATAGTCCTTCCTGAGAGGGTTTATTGTAGTATGGGCAAACAAGAAGAGCTGCATCCGCACCGGCTTCTTGTGCATGCTGAGTCATTGTTATAGCCTCTTTTGTAGAATTAGATCCAGTTCCTGCAATAACTTTACCTTTTCCGGCTGCCGTTTCGACTGCTATTTCAATAATTCGTTTGTGTTCTTCGTTTGATAGGGTTGGAGATTCACCAGTTGTGCCACAAGGAACAATGCCTGAAATGTTATTATCAAATTGAAAATCAATGAGATTCCGAAGCGAGGGCTCATCGATTTTTCCGTTTAGGAATGGTGTAATTATGGCTGTATGTGCTCCTTCAAACATTGATTTCTCCTTTAAATACTGATAACGCAGGCCCTGTCAACGTGACGTTTGAATATTGTCCGTCATTGTATTCCCAAGATACCATTAGTGTATCACCTCCCTGTACATTTACTTCCACGGGTGGTGATATTTTATTGATCTGGTGGTGAATTAAAGCAGATGCAACCATGCCAGTTCCGCATGCCAACGTTTCATCCTCTACACCTCTCTCATAAGTTCTTATAGATAAAATGTTGTCCTCATCAATTTGAACATAATTGACATTAGTTCCATCAGGTTCAAATAGAGAATGGTTTCTAATATGAAATCCAATTTCTTTTAGATTTATTTCGTGAACTTTTTCTGAAAAAACCACGGCATGGGGCACTCCTGTATTTATTGAGTGAACATTCTCATTAGAGTTATTTAGGACGATTGCTTCATCTAATCTAAGGTCGAAAGGTTTACTTAGTTGAATTTCAACGAGATCATCTTTGATTTCGGCAGCTATAATTCCTGCAATCGTTTCAATTTTCATGCAAACATTGTCTCTATTGACATTATTAAAAACAAATCGAGCAAAGCATCTAGCTCCATTGCCACACATCTCTGCTTCATTGCCATCAGCATTATAATATCTCATTCTGTAATCACCATTTTTCTCTGGAGATTCTACACTCATAAAACCATCAGCACCTATTCCTCTATTTCTATCACAAAGTTTTGCAATGGTCTCGGGTGTGAAATTTGTTTTTGTAATTCTATTGTCAGTTATGACAAAGTCGTTACCTGCACCATTCATTTTTGTGAAGTTCATCATTGTATCTATTAAAATCTGGTAGCTTCGATTAAGGGTCTGACAAAATCCTCCAAGAGTTGAGGAAGTTCACTGGATTTCTTATTTTGATCAATAAAGTCCACAATTGCACTGCCAACAACAACTCCGTCAGCAATTTTTGCAACTTTAGTTGCTTGGCTTGGAGTTGAAATTCCAAATCCTACAACTAGAGGTAGACTTGTTATGCTTTTCAAGTTTTCAACTTGCGAGTCTAAATCATGAGATAGAGACGTCTGTATACCTGTTACTCCTTCCCTAGAGACAT
Organism: Verrucomicrobiales bacterium; assembly: GCA_013911195.1. Classification (GTDB taxonomy): domain Bacteria; phylum Verrucomicrobiota; class Verrucomicrobiia; order Verrucomicrobiales; family DEV007; genus EC70. The sequence goes on from JACETS010000018.1 coordinate 23,109, forward strand.
AGTATATGAATCCTTCAGCTTTTTGAGAAATATCTGCAATTCTTTCATTGGGTGTTGTGGGAGCAATAAGCCTAATAGGTAAAAGGCCTTTGTTTTTGCATAATTCGACATTTAGGATTTGTTCATCTGGAGGCAAATCAAGGATCAAAATTCCATCAACCCCAGCTGATGAAGCATCATCATGAAATTTTTCAAAACCGTAGTTATATATTGGGTTAAGATATGTGAAAATTACAATTGGTGTATTTGAATTTTTTCTAAAATCACTGATTAATTCGAGTGTTTTTTTGACATCCATTCCCGCGTTTAATGCTCTTGCTGCAGCCATTTGATTTACAATTCCATCGGCTAGTGGATCAGAAAATGGAATTCCTACCTCTATAATATCAGCTCCAGCATTAGCTAAGGCATGCATTGAGTCCAATGACTTTTGATAGGACGGGTCACCAGCACATAAATATGCGACGAATGCAGATTGATCTGACTTACTTAGTTCTTCGAACTTTTCGTTAATCCTATTATTCATTAGTAAGGTAAAATTTGATGTGGTTTTAATGACTTAATAGAATGTAATAGATAGTAAATAGATTATTTTTATTTTCTCTATCTATAAAATTGAGAGATTTACTGATTTTTTTTAAATCTAGTCTACTTCCTAACAGATTATTGATACGGGATTAAAATTTAAAATAAATTATAGTTTTGCCAATTATTTTAGTTTTTTTTTAAAATTTCTATGACTTGATACTTAATGATATATATGAATTATTCCATGAATTTACC
>JACETS010000180.1 GCA_013911195.1 Verrucomicrobiales bacterium
GACACTTTTTAAGACTAAAGAGGAGCTTTTGGATAAACTAGAATTGGCTATATTGGAATTACACTCATACGATGTTCCAGAGATTATTGTTCTGCCTGTTGAGGGCGGGTCAAAGAGTTACCTGGAATGGATTGCTGATAGCACTAAATTTTGACAATAATTCCAAACTAGCCTCGCGGATGAAACTTTTTATGAACTTTTTTGAGCCCTTTCTCATCAACATGAGTGTAGGTTTGAGTTGTACTTATATCTGCATGTCCAAGCAGTTCTTGAATGATTCTTAAATCAGCGCCTCCGCTTAACAAATGTGTTGCAAAACTGTGCCTTAGTTGATGAGGGTGAATAGGGGACTTAATATCAGCTCTTTTAGATCTTTCTTTTACAATTTGCCATATACGAGATGGGCTAAGTTTCTTTCCCCTAATAGATAAAAAAATATGGCTAGTACTTTTAGAATTCACTAATTTCTTACGACCTTTGTCCAAATAATTGTTTATTTCTTCTAAAGCTTTTTTTCCAATAGGTACAATTCTAGTTTTGTTGCCTTTCCCGGTAACTCGTATATGCCCTTCTTCAAGGTAAAGATTTTCTAATAAAGCTTCCATTATTTCTCCAAGACGTAAGCCGCTCGAATAAAGAAGCTCAATCAATGCCCGATCTCTCATTCCCAAAGGGTCACTGGTTTCTATTGATTCTAATAATTGTTTTACATCTTTTTGATTGATTGTCTTGGGTAGCAGTTGTTCCGGTTTAGGCGAAAATAATCCCTCAGCGATATCTTCTGATAGGATTTTATTATTGCATAAAAAACGGAAGAAAATTTTCAAACTAACGACATTTTGTCTAATGCTGGAAGCTGCGAGTCCTTCTTTTTTTCTTTTTGATAGATATTCGCTAAGATCATCTGTGGTGATTGAATCAAGTTGTTTGATGTTATTCAGCCAATTAGAAAATTTTTCTAAATTTCTTCTTACCAATAATTGATAATTATTTGAAAGACCTCTCTCGGTTGCGAGAAACATTATGAATCGATCAATGGATTGATTAATGTCCGTGGGTCTTTTCAATGTTCATTCAATTTCGTTTTGGTGCTATATATGATAAGAAAATAATTCTTCAAGACCCGAGTATTTTTTTGATACTTTTGATAAGTATTTTTAGGCCAGGATCAACCATTCCTCCATGATTAAATCCTTGTAGCTCAAAGAGCTCAGTATTTCTATGCTTTAAAACTTTCATCATTCTCGCCAAATAAGCATTTTCTTCAAATCTTCCTAGCAATTCTAATTCCCTATCACCAGTGATTAATATTAGAGGTGGGGCATCTTTTCTAACATGGTATAGGGGAGCAAATTTATCAATTATTGGCTGTTTGTCTGAAATGTTCTTTTCTTCTCGCGGGGTAAAATGAGTTATCGTATGACCACTGAGAGGGATCAAGCCTGCGATATCATTAGCATTAATTCCAAACCTTTTAAGATAGCTCTGATCTAAACCTACCATACTTGTTAGGTAGCCACCTGCTGAATGGCCGGAAATGAATATTTTTTTTTCCGACCCACCATACTTTTTGATGTTACTAAATGTCCATGCCACAGCTGCTGCGCTATCCTCTATGTATTCAGGGCATTTGGCTTTAGGGAATAATCTATAATTAACCGCAACGATTGCTATTCCCTTAGACTTTAGAAAAGTAGGGATTTTTTTTTGACCTCCTCTTAGTCCTCCACCATGAAACCAGACAATCGTGGCGAAGTTAGTTGTTTTTATTGGGTAATAAATATCGAGCTTACATCTTTCATGAGCGTATTCATTTGGAGGCGACTTGTAATACGATATATCTTTTTCAATGCTATATTCTTCTGCTCTAGAAATTTGGCAAAATAGAGTACACGCGATGACAAAATAAATGAGTTGAGATTGGAGTGGAAACATTATTAATAGAGTCTTTTTAATTTCATTAAATCGCAATTAAAAAAGTAGTAAGGTTAATTAAGTATTCAAAAAAATAATTTAATTATTGATTAAAACTACTTTCTTAGGCCTGCTCAGGGTATATAGTCATCACCCCAATTAAACCTATTTTGGACCTTATGCCCAAAGTTCATATTAAAACCTACGGATGCCAAATGAATGAAAGAGATTCATTACAGGTTGCTGAAATGTTGCAGAACCGAGGTTTTTCCATGACCAATGAACAAGCGGAGGCAGATGTCATTTTAATCAATACTTGTTCAGTTCGAGATCAAGCTGAGCAAAAGGCGCTAAATAAAATGACCTCTATGCAGCATTTAAGAAAGACTCGTCCTCATATTGTTTATGGGTTCATGGGATGCATGGCTCAGAGTAGAGGAGAGGAGCTTTTAGAACGTGGTGCAGATTTGGTTATTGGAACACAAAAATATCATAGGGTTGCCGACTATGTTGAAGAGATTTTTACGGCCAGGACTGAGGCTAGAATGGATGACCTGAGAACCTCCATTGTTGACACTGATGAAGAGTTGAATTCGCAAAACATGATTCGTGATGGTGCGGCTAATGATGGATCAGTGACTGCATTTGTATCAATTATGCAAGGATGCAATATGAAGTGTTCTTTTTGTATTGTTCCATACACTAGAGGAAAAGAAAGGGGAAGGCCCATTCATGAGATTGTAGAAGAAGTAAAACAATTAGCTGATAATGGAATTAGAGAAGTTACCTTACTAGGACAAATTGTTAATCTATATGGACGTCATGAGTTTCCGGTGGTTGATGGGAAAAGCCCATTTGTACAGTTGTTGGAGCAGGTAGCAAAGGTAGATGGTATTGAACGAGTAAGATTTACTTCTCCTCATCCTGTAGGTTATAAACAGGATCTGATCGATGCTTTTGGTTATATTCCTGAATTGGCTGAACATGTTCATTTTCCTTTACAGTCTGGTTCAGATAAAGTGCTTAAGGCGATGAGAAGGCCTTATAAGGCTTCCAAATTTATTGAATTAGTAGAACGGATGCGAGAAGTTTGCCCTGATATTGCAGTTTCAACTGATATCATTGTAGGATTTCCCGGTGAGGGTGATGCCGAATATGCAGAAACTCGCGCACTTTGTGAGAAGGTAAGATTTGATAATGCTTATGTATTTCGTTATTCGAAAAGAAGAGGAACACCGGCCGCGGAGATTGATGAATCCTTGCAATTATCTGAACAGGTAAAAGTCGATAGGAACCAAGACCTTCTTAAACTTATTGATCAAATTGGTGCAGAAAAAAACCAATCTCTGGTCGGAACCAAGCAAGAGGTTTTGTGCGAAGGTCTCAGCAAAAGAAGAAATGATCGATTGAGTGGTAGGACTAGGACCAATAGAATAGTCATTTTCAATGGTAATTCGAATAGACTTACCGGAAAATTATTTGATGTTGAAATTGAGAGAACCACTGGGCATGTGTTGTATGGAACGCCCATTATAGATTAATTTTATGACCCGACAGATTTATACAGAGTTTCTGAGTTTACAGTTTGTAGGTATTTTATTAGGTATACTGCTTGTAGCTGGTCACCTGGTAGCGTTGTTTAAAGGTCAACAGACAATTGATTTTCTTAAATCATTTCCCAGAAATAAGCCTATTGGAATTGTGCTTATAATTATCAACTGTATATGGGCATTCTGGCTGGTTAATAAAGTTGATCTTGGTGAATTTCAAAAATGGCAGGGGGCTATAAGTTGGGGTTTAATTATTGGCTGTATTGCTTTTATTATATGGGTAGATGAATTTCTTGCGGTAAGAGCAATAGGTATTTTTCTTTTATTACTGGCCTGCCCCATACTTGATGTGGCTTTTCTAAAGGAACCAATTTCAAGATTATTATTACCAATTATTTGCTACGTTTGGATTTTCTTATCTTTCTTCTGGATTGGAATGCCCTACTTAATGCGAGATCACATTAATTTTGTTACCAAAAGTCCGATAAGATGGAAATTTTTGTCTATAGCTGGTATTGTATATGGTATCCTTATGTTCAGCTGCGCCATTTTATTCTGGGGAGCTCAGTCCCTTTAAAATTTAGTCCTATATTAATTCCCCAGTTTATTTCATATTATATCTAACTAATATCTAAACTCATTTAAACGAGAGAATAAGCACTTCTATTATGGCTACTCAAGACGATAACAACTCTGGAAAGTATCAAACATTTTTAATCTTCGGTGCTCCCGGAAGTGGTAAAGGAACACAGGGTAGAATACTTGGAAAAATCCCCAGGTTTTATCATTGTGCGTGTGGTGATGTTTTCAGGTCATTGGATACAAGAACTGAAATAGGTCAGAAGTTTGTGAAATATTCAAGCATGGGTGAATTGGTTCCTGATGATATAACGGTTAAATTATGGAGAGCAGCGGTTGAAGCAAAGGTTACTTCCAATGCATATAAGCCCGATATTGACTTTCTAGTTCTTGATGGAATTCCGCGTAATGTTGAACAAGCAAAGCTTGTGGATGAACACTGTGATGTTGTTCAGGTGTTTCATCTTTCTTGTCCCGATCGAGAAGAATTGATGAGGCGAATTAGAAAGCGATCAATCAAAGAAAACAGGCTAGATGATGCGACTGACGATGTGATCAAGAATAGAATAAAGCAATATGAGGAAGAAACTAAGCAATTGTTGGATCATTACTCACCAGAAATTTTAACTAATATAAATGCCCAACAGACTCCTATTAAAGTGCTTCAGGATATTATATATACAGTCACTTCATTAAGAGTATGGCAAGAAAGCTCAGTTTAAGTGAAAATTGTTTTTCTTGGAACTGGAGAAATCGGTCTTCCTTCTCTGGAGGCAATATATAATTCTTCTGATTATGAGCTCGTTTCTGTTTTTACACAACCTGACAGGCCTTATGGAAGAAAAGGCGAACTAAAATCATCGGTAATTAAGGAATTTGCTGAGTCTCGTTCCATTACACTTTATCAACCTGAAAAAATTAAAGAACAAGAGGCGATAGAGCATCTTAGATCTGGTCGCCCCGACGTGATTGTTGTTATAGCTTATGGTCAGATATTGCCTAAAGCTGTTCTCCAAATTCCCAAAATAGCCTGCATAAATCTTCATGCTTCATTATTGCCTTTGTATCGAGGTGCATCACCAATTCAAGCTGCTATTTTGAACGGTGACGCATCTACAGGATTGACTGTAATGTATATAG
>JACETS010000181.1 GCA_013911195.1 Verrucomicrobiales bacterium
TATCCACTTCAGCGATCTTGTCCACCGTAAAGGCTTCTATTCCTAGAGCAACTATAGCTAAAATCAAGCAAGCTATTGCGAGGGGCTTTACTCCCTTTTCTTCTCCGTCATCATCAAGTGTTGCAGATAACTGACCAGTTGAAAGAGGAGCTGATCCAGCACCAGGTAAACTAGGTGCACTAGGAGAGCTGGGCTGCAATTTTACCGTTGCTTGAGAAGGCGCGGATGAAACCGGAGTTGGATTCAAAGGAACCGTCTTAGCAGCTGTAGGTTGTGCGGCAGGTTCTGCTGGTTTTAAGGGCTGAGTTGCCTGCGGAGGAGATGGAGCGGCCGGAGCAGCTGGAGCCGGAGGCTTAGGTGCAGGCGGAGCGCCTGGTGCAGGCGGTGGAGGAGCTGAGCCCTCAGCAGCCTTTAAAGTTACTCTGGTGGTTTCTTTTTTCAAAGGCACCGAAGATTCATTATCTTCTGATGAATTTTGAGAATTATCTTCGCTCATGATTTAAAATTTTTTGAAAGGGGTGATTCAAATAATTGGAAGGTATTTATCGCTATTTTCGAGCGTTCTGTCAAAGGTTTTCAATCATTGAAGGCACATAAATGACAAGATTATGTCCAAAATAGATAAAGTTTTTCAAATTTCATCGAAGTATTTAAGCTTTCTGAAATAAATAAACTATCCAATTTTCCCCGTTTCATATTTAGTTCTCTATTTTTGCAGACTTTCTTATTTTGAAGACAATGAGTATTTTAATGAAATTATCCTATCGCCTTTGATGAATTTCGACTTAAACAAAATCCAGCTCAAAGATCTTCTTTCAGAGCTGATTCAAACACCAAGTGTTAATCCGGATGGTGATCCTGGAACGAATTCCGAAAATACTGGAGAAAAGAAAATGGCCATGAAGGTAGGCGGAATTTTTGAAAATATAGGAGCAAAAGTATACTATGATGAAGTTGAACCAGATCGCCCAAATGTCATAGCGAAGTATCCTAATTCAGATAATAAACCACAAGTATTGTTGGCCCCACACTTGGACACAGTTGGTGTGGGCGGGATGACTATCGAACCGTTTGGAGGGATTCAGAAAGATGGTAAAATATATGGTCGTGGTGCCTCAGATACAAAAGGAACCATGGCAGCAATGATTTGGGCTCTTCATCGTATCGGTAAGGAAAAAATAAAAGACTTGGGTATAGGCGTCACATTTGTGGGATTTATGGGAGAGGAAACCGGACAACCAGGGTCACATCATTTTGCAAAAAAATATCATAGAGAATATGATTTCGCAGTCGTTGGTGAACCCACAGACAATAACATTGTATGTCGGCATAAAGGAACACTTTGGATCACACTTGAGTGTAAAGGGAAGCCAGCCCATGGATCTACGCCTGAAAGAGGAGAAAATGCCATCAGTAAAATGGCGAATTTGGTTAACTGGCTTGATAAAGATTTTAGACGCCTTCTGAAATCAAAAGAGTACGAAAATGAGCTTCTTGGATTTCCAACGCTTAATATTGGTAGAATTATTGGTGGCACACGTACCAACATTGTTGCTGACCGCTGCTCAATTGAAATTGATTTCCGCTTAACACCTGAGCTTTCAACTACTCAAGCTTATAAAATACTTGAGGAATTATTGGATAAGAATGGCTTCACGGATGTAGCTATGTTTACAAAACTTAACTGTGAACCGTTACACACTCCTGATAGTAATGAATACATTCAAACATTAATTAATATGGACAGCCGACCTGAAATTGTTGGAGCTCCTTGGTTTTGTGATGCCGCAGTATTAGCTTCCCAAGGTGGAATTCCGTCAGTTGCAGCGGGACCAGGAAGCATAGACCAGGCTCATACCCATGACGAATGGATTAGCGAGAAAGATCTGGAATCCGGCGCAGATTTTTATGAGGATTTTTTACTATCAGCGGGTTCTTAAATGCGATCCAGTGCACTAATAATAGGCTAAATTATATATAGGAAGGGTTATTTTACGATCTTTAATAAAATGGCTTTGAGATAATCCAAGAGTTTGCAAAATATAATCACTCGACGATCATAAGGGCTTTTATTATGGCCAAACCACAAAATGCCATTGTACCTAGCCGCTCTGAAGATTTTCCTGAGTGGTACCAACAGGTTGTCAGGGCGTCAGATTTAGCAGAAAATTCCGAAGTAAGAGGATGTATGGTGATTAAACCATGGGGCTATGGGCTGTGGGAACAAATTCAAAGTCAATTGGATAAAATGTTCAAAGACACGGGCCACAAGAATGCTTACTTTCCATTACTGATTCCACTCTCATACCTCGAAAAAGAGGCAGAACATGCTGAAGGGTTCGCAACCGAATGTGCCGTAGTTACTCATCACAGGCTGGAGGCACAAAAAGATGAAAACGGTAAAACGAAAATGATACCTACGGGTAAACTTTCTGAACCCTTTATCATTCGACCAACATCTGAGACAATCATAGGTGCCGCCTTTGCCCGATGGATCGAAAGCTATAGAGACCTTCCTTTACTCATTAATCAATGGGCTAATGTTATGAGATGGGAAATGAGGCCAAGACTTTTTCTTAGGACCGCTGAATTTTTATGGCAAGAAGGACACACTGTTCATGAAACATCAGAAGAGGCTTGGGAGGAAACAGAGAAAATTTTGGATGTTTACGAAAAATTTGCTAGAGAACATTTAGCCATACCTGTTCTTACCGGCGAGAAAACGGAAAATGAGAGATTTCCTGGTGCGGATCGAACCTTGTGCATTGAAGCAATGGTTCAGGATAAGAAAGCAATCCAAGCAGGAACATCTCATTTTTTAGGCCAGAATTTTAGCAAGGCATCAGATATAAGTTTTGCTGGCCGAGATGGTAGCAAGCAATTTGGTTGGACTACTAGTTGGGGAGTTAGTACTCGACTCGTAGGAACACTAATCATGGCTCATGGTGATGACGATGGAATTAAATTGCCTCCTATGGTCGCACCAACCCAAGTGGTTATTTTGCCCATCGTACCAAAAGAGAAAGATCGTGATTCTGTAATGAATGCAGTCCATCAACTTGCCGATCAATTAAACAATGCAAAATATGCAGGCTTACCACTTCGAGTGGAGATTGACGATAGGGACATGCATGGTGGAGCCAAAAATTGGGAATGGATAAAAAAAGGAGCACCAATAAGGGTAGAAATTGGACCTAGGGATATTGAAAAGGGTTCCGTGGCCGTTACGAGAAGAGACAAATCTCACAAAGAAAAGCAGTTTATCCAAGCTCAAGAATTTTTAGAAGAAGTAGGAAATATCTTGCAGCAAATTCAATCAAATCTTTTAGCAGAAGCTACAGAATTTCGTGATGCAAATATGCAGAAAATAGATTCTATGGAGGACTTTATTCAGTTTTTTACTCCATCAAATACAGAAAAACCAGAAATTCATGGTGGCTTCGCACTGTGCCATTGGGCCGGTTCCAATGAAGAAGAGGAAAAAATTGCTAAAGATTATAAAGTGACTATCCGCTGTATTCCTCATGGCGATCAGTTTACTGAAGAGGGAACCTGTATTTTAACGGGTAAGCCCAGCAATAAAAGAGTTGTTTTTTCAAAAGCTTATTAAAAATGTCTGAACCTAAGATAGACCTTTATATCAAACCCGAATGTCCATGGTGCGTTGCTGTCGTTGCATGGCTCAAAAAAAATGGATATCGTTTTAGAGAATACGATGTCATTTCTGATGAATCAAAATTTGATGAAATGGTTAAAATGACAGGGCAAAATTTTGCACCATGCATGCGACTCCGAATGGATGGTTCAGTCGATAAAATCTTATCTGATTTCGGTGTAGAAGAGCTTGTAGATTTAATCGAAGAAATAGGCTTAATGCCTGATAATGAATAATCTTAAATTACACTAAAATTCATGCAAATAAATAGATTCAATTCACTCAATTACTTAATGAGTTTATTTTGTGTATTTTCTCCGTTGAGTTTTCTTAATGCGGAAGAGACTACTCAAAAAGCTGAGTACGTAATAATGATTAGTTGCGATGGGCTGCGACCTGATGCAGTTGAATTTCTTGGACCCAAGTGGGCACCAAACTTTTATCGGCTCATTAATGAGGGGGCCCACACTCATAATGCCCGAACAGATTTTGATTATACGATTACTTTGCCCAATCATACATCTATGCTAACAGGCCGAGGAGTGGTTGGTGAAAAAGGGCATGCATGGACAGAAAATAATACTCCTAAAATAGGTCAAATGATTCACAGAAACAAGAAAGCCTATATTGCAAGTGCATTTGATGTTGCCCATGATCATGGTCTAAGAACAGGTTTATACAGCAGTAAGGATAAGTTTATTGTTTACGATTTAAGTTATAATGAAAGAAGTGGCAAATCAGACACTACAGGGGAAGATAATGGTAAGGATAAGTTAGATGATTATCATCATAATGATAAAACAGAAGAGCTCCTTAAAACATTCACTGACTCACTTAAAAAGGATCCTTACGGATTAAGCATGTTACACCTGAGAGATCCTGACACGTCCGGTCATGCTCATGGATGGGATATTTCTTCGAGGTCCATTTATATTTATGCTGTTTCTAAAATGGATTGGATTGTTGGAAAGTTACTTCAGTTCATTGAATCAAATGAAAAAATGAAGGGTAAAACAGCCTTAATTCTTACTGCAGATCATGGTGGAAGACTCGAAACGAAAACGCATACCAAGTCTGACGAAAAGTTGAATTTTACTATTCCCTTTTACGTATGGGGAGCAGGTGTTGATGAAGGATTAGAGCTTTATGAAGTTAATCCCAACACCAGAAAGGAACCGGGTGAGATAAATCCAACATATGATTTAGCCGAAGCCCAACCTATAAGGAATGGAGACGTAGGTAATCTAGCACTATCTTTACTTGGCTTACCTTCTATTGAAGGTTCAACAATAAATGCTAAACAAAACCTAAAGGTAAAAAAATCCAAAGATCAATAATAGAGATCAGGATCTCACATAACTAAGCGCATTGGGGAAACCAAAAAATATTCAAGAGCCCGAGAAGGAGTTACGCTTTACTCGATCTAGACAAGCCATAACATTTGTCGCAGCTGGTTTAATTTCTTTATGCATTTTAGGATTTATATGGTTCCAAGTTTATTTTAACGGTTTGGAAAA